>NZ_JBMVJC010000002.1:0-147922 GCF_049893385.1 Streptococcus sp. VTCC 12905
AGTTCGGCTGAATTTCATCAAAATCAGCTTGAATCTATCTGTGTTTTTTATTTACTGGCTAGTTTTTGCCCAGCCTCATTATCTATTTAACCACGAAAGAAATTTGGTCTTGCTTTATAAAGGAGAATTAGTAAAATGCAAGCAATTGCTGTTGAAGGAAGTATATAGCTGATATTGTAGGTAAAGGAATAAATCCAAACGGGTGTGTCAGCAGGAGCGTAGTCAGCATAGAAGATAATTCCTGCTAAAAAATTGGCAAAAAACCTTAAGCTAGCACCTAAAAAACTAGCTGACATTATCGTAATTGATGCCTTGGATAATGTCGTGTTCCTATGTAGAGTTGGTGCAAATAATCCTGCAATACCAATTCCTGCGTAAGATAGTACATAATCAAGAAAAACTTGAAAAACATTTAAAAAGTAACCGCCATAAAATAATTGTATTGTCCCGACTATTAAGCCAGATAAGATGCCTACTAACCAACCGTGGCGGAGAGAAAGAAGTAGAATAGGAAGCATGACTAAGGATACCGATCCACCCTGTGGCATAGTAAAAAGTGGGAGTTTATCAAAGACAAGAGCAATGGCAGAAAAGATAGCTATCTCAGTGAGAACATGTAATTTGGATTGTGACATAAAAAGACTCCTTTGTATATAGTAGGCAAAGGAGTGTTTATAGCGAAGTAGAATATCGTTCTATAAATCACACAATTCCTACGCTAGTGTTAACTAGATCAGGTTCGAGGATTTCGCATATTGCGATCTCAGCCGAAGCACTCCTTTGTGTATATGTAATTAGTAAAATTGTATCATTTTATTCTGGTGTTGTAAATAGTTTTCGATAAACTTCATTTGGATCTTTCAAAGTAGTAATAATATTTAAATCGAGATAATTCTCGAATCCATTCACATAGCCTCGAGAGGTATATTGATGGAGGTCATAGTCCAAATCAGTACTTGGTGCAGCATTGTAGTAGCCAGAATCAACGCCATAGGTGGGAATCCATACAGCATCAAATTTATCAACATTGATACTGTGATCTTCCATAAAATAGATGCCGACATAAATACCAATGTTTTTAGCACCGAGAGATTCTAATTCTTGTCTGAAAGCCTCGACACCACCATTCATATCATCCATGGTATGTTCTTCAACATCCAACCAATAAAAGGTGGGGTTGTATTTATTGGCTGCTTCGTAAAAACTACGAGCTTCCTCTTTCATACTATCAATACTATTCCCAGTAACGTAGGCGTAAACAGCAACAGGGATATTTCTAGCCTGAAATTCTTTAATGTGGGTATCAAATGCTTTATCTAAACCATTTTCATCAGTAGCGGTGTTTTCATTCTTCGTATGGGAGCCACTTTGAATCCGAACGATTGCTCCCGAAATATTTTGACTAAGTGTATCATAATCAATCTCAGATGGACGTTGCCATGCTGAGACGTCGATAATAGGTTTCATTTCAAGAGCATTGGTAATATAGTAGCTTGAACTAGGAATTGTCTCAATTGATGTTGGATAAGTATTTGACTGTGTAATAGTAGTTTCTTTACCGGCGGTCGCTCTGTTACCATACACACCAGAAATAAAAATGATGGTAAAAAAGGTCAGGAAGAAACCGATAACAACGATTGGTTTTAATTTCTTTCTCATCAAACCAATTTTACCCTAAATCATTGGAAAAATCAAATAAATTAGTTTGAAGATAGATTGTATTTAAAGGATTTTCTTGACTTATAGACAGGAAAACGATAGGCTAATATTTAGAACAAAATGAGATAGGTGGAAGAGGTGTACTCAACAAAAAAATTAACCCGATTGGTTGTTTTATCAGCGCTAGCAATTGTTTTTAGAATAGTATTTGGAGCATTTCCCAACATAAAACCTGTAACAGCTATTTTTTTAGTGAGTCTTTCCCATTTTACCTTATTTGAAGGATGGATTTTGATGGGGCTGACAATGATTGGTAGTGGTTTATTGTTTGGTTTCGGTGTCGTTGTTCTATGGCAGGTTCTCAGTTTTGGTCTCGTTCAGTTGATTTGGTGGATTTTGATTCGCCCTCAAATCTTAAAAGAGAGAATTCCGTTATGGCTGCAGAGCCTAGTAGCTGGTTGCTTTGTTTTTATTTATGGCATGTCCATTAGTTTGCTCACTGCAATTCAATTCGGAATTCATCCGATAATCTATTGGTTAAATGGAATAGTTTTTGATTGTCTACACATGATCTCTACCGTATTATTTTATCCCATCATCCATCATATTTTTAGGAGATTTTACAAATGAAAAAAATTAGTATTTTACTCACTCTTTTCTTGACCTTTTTGTTGGGGGCTTGTGCAAATACATCGTCCCAGACATCCGGGTCTACAATTGATATCACATTACAAATTACAAATAAAGATCAGGTGAATCGTCAAAAAGTAACGGCAAATCAAGGTGATAACGTGATGAATATTTTAAAAGCTCACCATGACATTGAAGAAGACAATGGTTTAATAACCAAGATTGACGGCATCAGTCAAGATACCAGTACCAATACCTATTGGATGTATAAGGTTAATGGAAAGTTAGCTGAAAAAGGCGCAAATGACCTAAAGGTGTCTGACGGAGATGAGATTGAGTTCTATCTTGAAACGTTTGAATAATTCATAATGGCTTCGGCCATTTTATTATTCAATTCAATAGTCTGGTTCCGAATGTTTACTGTTTATCTTATAGAAAGTGATAAGTATTTTTATACAAAGTATGCTATAATAATAAGCATACTCCAGAAAAGGTTGGAATATAAATGAAAATTGATAAGCGACACTTGCTGAATTATTCCATACTCATTCCCTACTTTATTTTATCGATAATAGGATTGGTTATGGTCTACTCAACAACTAGTGCCACACAGATTATTAATGGGGGAAATCCATTTAGAACGGTGATTAACCAAGCTGCCTTTTGGGTTGTTAGCTTGATTGCGATTTATACGATTTATCGTATGAAACTTAGTTTTTTGCGGAAAAAAGCAGTTATCTATTCCGTTATCTTTATTGAAATTGTTCTACTTGCTATTTCTCGTTTGTTTACTCCCATAAATGGGGCGCATGGTTGGATACCAGTTCCTGGTATAGGTAGTCTCCAACCAGCTGAATATTTGAAGTTGATTATCATTTGGTATTTGGCACATGAATTTGCTAAGAAACAATCTGATATTCGGACATATGATTACCTGTCTTTGATTAAGGGAAGATGGATTCCAAGAGAGTTTACAGATTGGAGAGTTATTAGCCTTCTACTTCTTGGATTGGTTGCCACTCTGCCGGATTTGGGAAATGCTACAATTATCACCCTGATTATTGTTGTTATGATTAGTGTAAGTGGCATCGCTTATCGATGGTTCTCAACCGCTTTGATAGGAATTGTTGCTGCTTCCGGACTTGTACTTGGTACCATTCGTATTCTTGGATTAGAAACTGTTGAGAAAATTCCACTTTTTGGTTATATAGCTCGACGGTTTGCAGCTTATTTCGATCCCTTTGGTAATGCTACCAGTTCAGGCTTGCAATTAACTCATTCATACTATGCGATGAGTAATGGTGGTTGGCTTGGGCTTGGCTTAGGAAACTCAATTGAGAAAAAAGGCTATCTGCCTGAGGCTCATACAGACTTTGCCTTTTCTATTGTCATAGAAGAACTTGGTTTTGTAGGAGCAAGTCTCATTTTGGCTATACTATTCTTTTTGATTATCCGCATCATTGTAGTTGGTGTTCGTGCTCGCAGTCCATTCAATTCGATGATGGCGCTTGGTATAGCAGGAATGCTTTTAATTCAGACATTTATCAACATAGGAGGAATTTCTGGATTGATTCCCGCTACGGGTGTAACTTTCCCATTCTTGTCGCAGGGTGGTTCTAGTCTCTTGATTATTTCCATCGGAATTGGGTTTGTTTTAAATATTGATGCGACAGAAAAACGTCGTTTGATTGAAGAAGAAGTTGAAAGAACCTTAGTCTAATTTATGAAAAATATGAGGTGAAAAGATGTCTATCCAAAAGCTAGAAAATTATAACAATAAAGAAGCTATCCGTGAAGAAGTGACGATTTTGACGAATATCTTACAAGATGTGGCTCGTGAAATGATGTCTGAGGATACATTTGCAGCTATTTGCCAGCTAGAAGAATTATCTGTCAAAGATGATTACTCTAAGTTGATTCAGATTATTGGACAATTGACAAATGAAGAGTTGGCAGATATTTCAAGGTATTTTGCTGTTCTACCTTTATTAATCAATATTTCCGAAGATGTCGATTTAGCTTTTGAAATCAATCACCAAAACAATCTTGGAAAAGATTATCTAGGGAAAATTTCAGCCACCATTGATATGGTATCTCAACATGAAGATGCTGCGGAGATTTTAGAAAAACTAAATGTTGTTCCTGTATTAACTGCCCATCCGACACAAGTTCAACGTCAATCTATGTTAAATTTAACTAAACACATTCATGAACTCTTGCGTCGCTACCGCGATGTTAAGATGGGATTATTGAATCGTACAAAATGGGAAGATGAATTGCGTTGCTATGTTGAAATTATCATGCAGACAGAAATGACGCGTGAGAAAAAACTAAAGGTAACCAATGAAATTACCAATGTAATGGAGTATTACAATTCCTCATTCATCAAAGCAGTTACAAAACTACAACGAGAATATAAACGTCTGGCCGCTGAAAAAGGAATTCAGTTGATGAATCCTCGCCCCATTACAATGGGAATGTGGATTGGTGGTGACCGTGATGGAAATCCATTTGTTACGGCTGAAACCTTGAGACTATCAGCCTTAACACAGTGCGAAGTGATCATGAATTACTATGACCAGCAATTGGAAAAGTTGTATCGTGATTTTTCACTTTCTACAACCATCACTAAGGTTAGTCCTGCTGTGCAATATCTTGCTGATTTGTCTGAGGATGCTTCGGTTTATCGTGAAAACGAACCTTATCGTCGGGCCTTCCACTACATTCAGATGAAACTGGCAAATACAAAAGATTACTTTGTTTACAATAAGGCTTCAGATGTGCGCTACGCAAATGTTGGTGAGTTTAAAGCAGATGTTCTAGCGATTAAACAATCATTAATTGACAACAAGTCTGCAGCATTAATCAAAGGTGACTTGGCTGAGTTATTGGAGGCGATAGAGGCGTTTGGTTTCTATTTAGCTACAATTGATATGCGCCAAGATTCTTCTATCCTTGAAGCTTGTGTTGCTGAATTACTTGCATCTGCACGCATCGTTGAAGATTATTCTAGTCTATCTGAAGAGGCAAAATGTCATGTCCTATTAAAACAACTAGAAACAGATCCACGTATTCTCTCGGCAACCTATGTTCCAAAATCCGAGCAATTAGAGAAGGAATTAGCTATTTTCTCTGCAGCTAGGGAGTTAAAGGATAAGCTGGGTGAGGAAGTTATCAAACAACATATTATTTCACACTCAGAAAGTGTATCTGATTTATTGGAATTAGCTGTATTATTGAAAGAAGTTGGATTGGTTGATTCAGATAAGGCACGTGTTCAGATTGTTCCACTTTTTGAAACAATTGAAGACTTAGATAATGCGTCAGATACCATGCGCCAGTACTTGCAATTGGACTTGGCAAAACGCTGGATTGCAGACAATAAACACTATCAAGAAATTATGTTGGGTTATTCTGATTCAAATAAGGATGGTGGTTACCTTTCTTCTGGTTGGACATTATACAAGGCTCAAAATGAACTGACAAAAATTGGTCAAGAAAATGGAATCAAGATTACGTTTTTCCATGGACGTGGTGGTACAGTTGGACGTGGTGGTGGTCCATCATATGATGCGATTACTTCTCAACCATTCGGTTCCATTAAAGACCGGATTCGTTTGACTGAACAAGGGGAAGTCATTGGTAATAAATACGGAAATAAGGATGCAGCTTACTATAACCTTGAAATGTTGGTATCAGCAACCTTGGATCGTATGGTAACACAAATGATTACTGATCCTAATGAGATTGGTAACTATCGTGAAACAATGGATGAAATTGTTTCTGAAAGTTACACAATCTATCGTGACCTTGTTTTCAATAATCCGTATTTTTATGATTATTTCTTTGCGGCCAGTCCGATTCGAGAAGTCTCTAGTTTAAATATTGGTTCTCGTCCAGCGGCGCGTAAGACAATTACTGAAATAGGTGGTCTCCGTGCGATTCCTTGGGTATTCTCATGGTCTCAAAACCGTGTAATGTTGCCAGGATGGTATGGAGTTGGTTCTAGTTTCAAACGCTTTGTGGATAAAGACCCAAATAATTTGGCAAAATTACAAAAAATGTATGAATCATGGCCTTTCTTCCGTTCGCTCTTATCGAATGTTGATATGGTACTGTCAAAATCTAATATGAATATTGCTTTTGAATATGCCAAAATGTGTGAAAGCGATGAAGTGCGAAGTATTTTCCACACCATTTTAGATGAATGGCAATTGACCAAGAATATGATTCTATCTATTGAACAAAATGAGGAACTATTGGCAGAGTTGCCTTTCCTTAAAGCCAGTCTTGACTATCGTATGCCATACTTCAATGTGTTGAATTATATTCAGATTGAATTGATTCACCGTCTCCGTCGTGGAGAGCTTAGTAAGGAGCAAGAGAGTCTCATCCATATTACGATTAACGGTGTCGCAACAGGACTTCGTAATTCAGGTTAATGTTAACTGATTGAAAACAACTTCTTCTCGGAGGTTGTTTTTTACTGCTCTAAAAATGTATAATAAAATTTGGAAGTGTGTAACCATTTCGGATGATATTCGTTATATAAGTGAAAGGAGGAGATGATCATCGAAATAGATGATTATGAAAAAGAAGTTCTTGCCATTGCAGAGGAAATTTGCTTTTATCTGCAAAAATCAGGGGCGACACGTGCGGATAGCCGGGATATTGCCCAAGATGTGCTTGTAAAAATTCTAGAATCAGATATTGTCCTTCCTTTTGAAAAGATGCGAGCTTGGCTGTATCGTTCAGCAGTCCGTACATATATTGACAAGTACAGACGTGACAAACGCTATCATGAAATTCTTCAGAGAGATTTTTTCAGACAAGATATGCTTGTTCTATATGATCAAGAAAACTATGAGGAGCTCTATCAAGCAGTGAATGAGTTGCCTAGTCAAGACAAGGTTGTGATTGACCTTTACTATTTTCAAAATATGAGTGTCAAGGAGATAGGGCATATTTTAGGTTACAGTCAGAGTTGGGTAAAAATTCATCTGTTTAGAGCTAGAAAACAAGTGGCGAAATTATTAAAAGAGAGAGGGTATGAAGATGAAATCTTTTGAAATAGCAACGAAGAAAAATAAACGAAAACAACTGTGGAAAACAGTTCTCCTCGCTAGTTGCTTAGTATTTACTTTATTGGTAAGTGGAATTTTTGCATTACGAATTTTTTCTGATTATCGTAGTAAGCAAGCAGAGGAACTATTTGATGCAACTTTTCAAGCGGCTTATCCCAATGTAGAACCAAATATGACCTTCGTGAACCAGACAGGTATTGTCTGAGGTTACATCGATTATTCATTATTGAAAAATCTTGCAGGTGTCCCAATTGCATTTGGGCATTTGGAGGTAGAATATAGTATTTATGGAATCTTTTCAAATTTTGGACAATACTTTCCGCTAACCTCTGGTGACTATCAGTATCATCAAGATAGTAATTCCAAAATTCCAGTTTTCTATAATACCGAATGCCTTGACAATCGTGTAGGAAATGAATTATCATTTGTTAAAGACATGCAGGGCCAATTGGTCGAGATAGCTATTACATTTGATAGGAAATACACATTTAGGGAAATAAAAGATATGATTCCTAGCAATCTCAAAAAAAAAATTGGTATTGGATAGGAACAAATAGCAGTCAAACAAGAGTAGAAGACCTGCCTTTGGTCAGCATATTTGGAATGGATTCTGATGATGTAGTTGCAGTAACGCAAGAGGAATATTCAGATATGCAATTTCCATATAAAAGTCCAATTAATGCTATGAAAATCTTGCTGGAATATAATAACTATAGCCTGTCTCCTTCAGCAAGAGGAATCTTAGAGAGCTATGTAGACAAATTCGGAGAAATTGATTTTACTAAGCAAGAAGATATCAATAAACTTGAATTTGCTGGAATTATCCTTACAGGTAAAGCAGAAGATTTCGGACAATTTGAAGGGAAACAGTGGGTATATGCTTCGAGTATTGGGGCCTCTATACCCATGCAACCCTATTATCAACTTGACTATTGGGTATTAGTTGATAGGAATTTGAATGTATCGAAAGTAAGGAAAGCTTTCTTCAAGTATGAAATTGCATACCTTCCAAAAAAGACATAGAATCGGCGTCCGTAAGGAAATTATACGGATGCCTTTTTTCATTTCGTGGGAATATTTTTTGATGCGATAGTTACCACCAGACAAAGAAAACGTTTGCATAAATTTTGGAAGAATGTTAAAATGGGTAGGCTAGGAGGTAGCAATCATGATAGAATTGACAGCTCTTTTTCATCGTCCTGATTCAGAGTATGCATATTTATATAAGAAAAATGTGGTTCATCTTCGTTTCAGAACCAAAAGGAATAATGTACAGTCAATACGTGTACACCATGGAGACCCCTTTATTTTTTACCAACAAGGCTATCAATACCAAACAGAAATGGAAATTGTAGCTAGTGATCAGCTATTTGATTATTGGCAAGTGGAAGTCGGAGCTGATTTTGCCAGATTGCAGTACTTGTTTGAATTGACGGGGTATGATGGGAAACAGATTCTATTTGGAGATGTTGGTCCACTGGATGCTACAAGTAATAAC
Source organism: Streptococcus sp. VTCC 12905 (assembly GCF_049893385.1). Classification (NCBI taxonomy): domain Bacteria; kingdom Bacillati; phylum Bacillota; class Bacilli; order Lactobacillales; family Streptococcaceae; genus Streptococcus; species Streptococcus sp. VTCC 12905. The sequence goes on from NZ_JBMVJC010000002.1 coordinate 8,872, forward strand.
ATTAGTCAATTTATGAACGGTTTCAAGTTGCCTTACTTGCATGAAGCTGATCGATGTCAAGTACCAAGTTGGGTTTCGGAAACAATTTGGTATCAGATTTTTCCTGAACGGTTCGCTAGAGGAAAGAAAAATACTAATAAACAGGAGTATAGAGATTGGAATCCAGACTTGGCTCCAACTACAAGTGATTTTTTTGGTGGTGATTTAGCAGGAATTACTGAGCATTTAGACTATCTACAAGACTTGGGCATCACAGGTTTGTATCTTTGTCCTATTTTTATAGCGCCGAGCAATCATAAGTACGATACGAGTGACTACTATCAAATTGATCCTCAATTTGGTACTACTGACGACTTGAAGGAGCTGATTAAGGAAGCTCATAACCGTGGCATTAAGGTCATGTTAGATGCTGTGTTTAATCATATTGGTTATCAATCTAAGCAGTGGCAGGATGTCCTTAAAAATGGAGAGCAATCAGTTTATCGAGATTGGTTTCACATTGATCGGTTTCCATTGGTTGAAGTTCATGATGGTAAAGAAAATCTGCATTATGAGACCTTTGCCTTTCATGGAGAAATGCCCAAACTCAATACATCAAACTCCGAAGTGAGGAATTATCTTTTGGGTGTTGCACGGTATTGGATTGAGGAATGTGACATCGATGCCTGGCGCTTGGATGTAGCTAATGAGATTGATCATCAATTTTGGAAAGAATTCCGTAAGACAGTTCTATCTGTCAAACCCGATTTTTTTATTCTAGGAGAAATTTGGCATAGTGCTCAATCATGGCTGATTGGAGACGAGCACCATTCAGTAATGAATTATCCGCTTGCCAACGCAATAAAAAAATTCTTCCTCAAGGGAGAACAAACATGTGATGAATTCCTCGCTTCCTTGAATAGTCAGCGGTTCACCTATCGTCAACAGTCAAGAGAAGTGTTATTTAATCTTTTAGATTCACATGATACAGAACGCATTTTGACGACAGCCAATGGAAATACGGATGCAGTAAAATCAGCCTTGGTTGCTCTGTTCTTCCAAGTAGGAAGTCCGTGCATCTATTATGGAACAGAAGTTGGGATGATTGGTGGGGAAGATCCAGATTGTCGTAGGGTTATGCCTTGGAAAGAAGAACAGCAGGACAAAGAGTTACAAGCATTTGTGAAAGAAATGATTCACCTAAGGAAGTCTTATCAACATCTTATTTTGACAGGAACATTCTCACTTCAGTCTACGGAAGATCAGTTACTTCTCATGACTTATAAGGATGGCAATCGGTCACTTACCATCTATTTCAACCAAGGGGAAATGTCAGTGCCCCTGTCAGGAGATCAGCAAGTCATTTTAGCCAATGGTATAGAGGGAATTGGACTAAAAAAAGTGTTACAAGCGGGGGGAGTAGCCCTTGTAGAAGGGGTATAAATTAAAAAACGATAGAAAATGCTTGCAATTCTGCTACAATTTGATAGAATAGTAAGGTAAAGTTAGACCGTATTGCCTACTGTCTATCTATAAAATATATTTTATTGGAGGCTTTTACCAAAATGGCAAAAGAAAAATACGATCGTAGTAAACCCCACGTTAACATTGGTACAATTGGACACGTTGACCACGGTAAAACTACTTTGACTGCAGCTATCACAACTGTATTGGCACGTCGCTTGCCTTCATCAGTTAACCAACCTAAAGACTATGCGTCTATCGATGCTGCTCCAGAAGAACGTGAACGCGGTATCACTATCAACACTGCACACGTTGAGTACGAAACTGAAAAACGTCACTATGCTCACATCGACGCTCCAGGACACGCGGACTACGTTAAAAACATGATCACTGGTGCTGCCCAAATGGACGGTGCGATCCTTGTAGTAGCTTCAACTGACGGTCCAATGCCACAAACTCGTGAGCACATCCTTCTTTCACGTCAGGTTGGTGTTAAACACCTTATCGTCTTCATGAACAAAATTGACTTGGTTGACGATGAAGAATTGCTTGAATTGGTTGAAATGGAAATCCGTGACCTTCTTTCAGAATACGATTTCCCAGGTGATGATCTTCCAGTTATCAAAGGTTCAGCTCTTAAAGCGCTTGAAGGTGACACTAAGTACGAAGACATCGTTATGGAATTGATGAACACTGTTGATGAGTACATTCCAGAACCAGAACGCGACACTGACAAACCATTGTTGCTTCCAGTCGAAGACGTATTCTCAATCACTGGTCGTGGTACTGTAGCATCAGGACGTATCGACCGTGGTACAGTTCGTGTTAACGACGAAATTGAAATCGTTGGTCTTAAAGAAGAAAAAACTAAAGCAATTGTTACTGGTGTTGAAATGTTCCGTAAACAACTTGACGAAGGTCTTGCCGGCGATAACGTTGGTGTGCTTCTTCGTGGTGTACAACGTGATGAAATCGAACGTGGTCAAGTTATCTCTAAACCAGGTTCAATCAACCCACACACTAAATTTAAAGGTGAAGTTTACATCCTTACTAAAGAAGAAGGTGGACGTCACACTCCATTCTTCGACAACTACCGTCCACAGTTCTACTTCCGTACAACTGACGTAACTGGTTCAATCAAATTGCCAGAAGGTATTGAAATGGTAATGCCTGGTGATAACGTTACTATCGACGTTGAATTGATCCACCCAATCGCCGTTGAACAAGGTACTACTTTCTCTATCCGTGAAGGTGGACGTACTGTTGGTTCAGGTATGGTTACAGAAATCGAAGCTTAATTCGATTGAGTTCCCAGATTTAACAATTATTTGTCAGACAACAAAAATTGTAACTCTCTACCAGGTGGTAGAGAGTTTTTCTGTAAGTATTCATAAAATACACAGAAATTCTTTAATCTTCGCTGAGATTATGCTATAATGAACCTTGTAAAATAAAAAAGAAGAGGTATGTGAAATGTCACGTAAACCAATCATTGCCGGTAACTGGAAAATGAATAAAAACCCTCAAGAAGCACAAGCTTTCGTTGAGGCGATTGCAGGAAAATTGCCTGCAGGCGATAAAATTGAAGCAGCTATCGCAGCTCCAGCTGTAGATTTGAGCGCTCTCTTGTGGTTTGCTAAAGATTCTGAATTGAAAGTTGCTGCTCAAAACTGCTACTTTGAAGATGCAGGCGCCTTCACTGGTGAAACTTCTCCAAAAGTATTAGCTGAAATGGGCGTTGACTATGTTGTTATCGGTCACTCTGAACGTCGTGATTACTTCCATGAAACAGACGAAGATATTAACAAGAAAGCCCATGCAATTTTCCGTAATGGAATGACTCCAATCATCTGTTGTGGTGAATCTCTTGAAACTTACGAAGCTGGTAAAGCAGTTGAATTCGTAGGAGCTCAAGTTTCTGCAGCTTTGAAAGGTTTATCAGCTGAGCAAGTCGCTTCATTGGTAATTGCTTACGAACCAATCTGGGCAATCGGTACTGGTAAATCAGCTACTCAAGATGATGCGCAAACAATGTGTAAAGCAGTTCGCGATGTTGTTGCAGCTGACTTTGGTCAAGAAGTTGCTGACAAAGTACGTGTTCAATACGGCGGTTCAGTAAAACCTGAAAATATTGCTGAGTATATGGCTTGTCCAGACGTTGACGGTGCCCTTGTAGGTGGTGCATCACTCGAAGCAGAAAGCTTCTTGGCTTTGTTGAACTTCTAATATATGAAAAAGGACTTTAGATTTCAAAATCTAAGTCCTTTTCAAATTCTAATTTATGAGATAAAGAGATGAGAGTCAAGACTATTTTAGAACCCATTCTCTTAATGCATATGCGACACCATCTTCATCGTTTGACTTGGTGATATACTTGGCGATTTTCTTCAGTTCAGGATTACCATTTTCCATGACTACTGGATTTCCAACAACCTCCAACATTGGACGATCATTTTCTTGATCACCAATAGCCATCGTTTGATCCATAGTTAAACCAAGTTTTTCCGCTAGATGAATGATAGCTTGTCCCTTGTTAACAGTTTTAGGGGTGATTTCCAAATAAAATGGTGCTGATTTTGCCACGTTGTACTTCTCCGTCAAACTAGTTGGAAGTAGTGGGATAGCAGCGTCAAGGATTTCAGGTTCGTCTACCATCATTGTCTTGATAATCTCTTTACCAACCATTTCTTCAGGAGTGCGGTAGAAAATAGGAGCACTTACAAGTGTTGATTCGTAGATAGTGTATTTTCCGATATTGCGGTTGGCCGTGTAGATTCCTTCTTTTGTACTTGCATGCATGGGCAGGTTAAATTTACGAGCAACCAATTCAATATCTGAATAGTCATCATAGCTTAATGTATCTTTTACAATATCTTCACCAGTTGCGGCATCCTGTACCAGTCCCCCGTTAAAGGTGATGACATAGTCACCAGTGTCTGTTAAGTTGAGCTCTTCCAAGATGGCACGGACTCCAGAAATAGGGCGGCCTGTAGCAATAACAATTTTTACACCCGCTTTTTTGGCCTCTTGAATGGCTGCATGAACTTCGGCCGTAATTTGGCGTTGGCTATTTAAAAGAGTACCATCAATATCGATAGCAACAAGTTTAATACTCATGAAGAAAGGTCTCCTATGTTAAAATGATCATTATGTATATAGCTAAGGAAAGTAGCATTTTGTTCGGCAAATATACCTGTATCCACTAACATTTCTTTTGGGAAATAAAATCGGCTGTCGCCATGGATAGTCCCAGATAGGGAGTGGACAATTGGTGATAGAGTAGAAAGCTCTACCAAACTTTCGTCTTTACGATAGATTTCAATTTGTGTTCGTTTCTTTTCGGCATTTGGTCTGTATATATCATAAGGTAAATCAAAATTGTGGTGGATTGCGGTATAGTATTCTGGATCAAAACCTACTTTAGCGACAATACTTCGTAGAATATCCAACTGATTTTCTTGATTGCTCTTAAATGTAATAGATTTAAATACCTTTCGATTGATATATCGTTCTGCTAAATCAGATAAAATACGGTCAGGACCATCTATCCAAGACTGAAAATAGGTGTTCATCACGCCATCATCAAGTGCGAGATAGTCTGTTAGACGAATACGATGTTCAAAGAATGGCAAGAGGCGAGGGGAAGTGCGCGCAAAGAAGTCTTGCTCGCTAGTATACAGAAGTTTTGCCCGATTGAGTAAGTTTTGTAACAAAACCTCCATTGAGCGACTTGCTGGATGGAAATAGACTTGCATATACATTTGGTAACGACTGAGAACGTAATCCTCAACCGCATGCATACCAGATTCTTTAAAGGCAATGCCATTTTCTGTAGGACGAATGACACGCAATATTCTAGTCAGGTCAAATTCACCGTAGCTGGCACCTGTAAAATATGAATCTCGTAGCAGATAATCCATGCGGTCAACGTCAATTTGACTAGAAATCAATTGAACGACCTGTTTATTTGGGTAAGTATGGTTAATCACACTGGCTACTCTTTCTGGAAAATCAGGGGATACTTGTTTCAGTAATGCATTGATTTCAGTTTCAGGGCTAGTTATGATAGTGCACGTCATTTCCTCATGGTCGGTATCAAATAGGCGCTCAAAGGTATGAGAATAAGCACCATGACCGACGTCATGTAATAGAGCCGCGACCATGGTCAAAAGTGATTCATTTGAATCCCAAGTATCTGGGTATTTATCTTCAAATTTTTGAGTGATTCTTCTGGCAATTTCATAGGCACCGAGACAATGTGAAAAGCGACTATGCTCACCACCATGGAAGGTATAGGAAGTTGTTCCTAACTGCTTGATGCGTCGTAGTCGTTGAAATTCTTTTGTATTAATCAGATGGTAAATAAGTTCTTGCTCGACGTGAACATAGTTGTGAACGGGGTCACGAAATACTTTTTCAATCATACTTTCATTATAGCAGAAAAAGCTAATATTTTCCTTATTTTTTCTAAAACACAAGGATATTGTTATGTACCAAGTCTTCTTTTTTCAGTATAATGGAGGAATGAAATATCAATTAATATTATGGGCCATCCAAATACTCATTATCGGTTTGATTATTTGGATGCTCTATACCATTTTATCTTATGCAAAAAAACATAAGATTTCTCTAACTGAAAAATTTTGGACAGGATTTGGCATTGGGTATGTCACAGATCTGCTAGACACCTTGGGGATTGGTACATTTGCGACGACTACAACCATGTTTAAGCTAACAAAGTTGGTGGAGGATGACCGAAGAATTCCAGCCACGATGACAACAGCTCATATTATCCCAGTCTTAGTAGAAGCCTTGCTTTTTATAACAATTGTCGAGGTTGACATTGTGACACTTATTGCAATGGCAGCGGCAGCTTTTACTGGAGCGTTTGTTGGGGCAAAGGTTACTCAGACCTGGAATACTCAGAAGGTACAACGGATTTTGGGGATTTTACTTGTGCTTGCAGCAGGTTTCATGGTTTATCGTATGTTAACCAATCCTGGTGCGGATCTGACAAATGAAGTGAGGGGCTTAACAGGGTTGAAATTAGCACTTGGGATGGTCTTTGACTTCATGGTAGGGATGTTGATGAGTATGGGACTTGGGAACTATGCACCGGAATTAATCTTCTTCTCATTGATGGGAATCAGTCCCGCTGTTGCTCTTCCTGTTATGATGCTTAATGCTGCTATGATTATGACAGCTGGTGCCAAGCAGTTTATCCAATCTGGTCGAGTCAACTGGCCTGGTGTACCTGGGATTATCGTCGGTGGAGTATTAGGTGTTCTGACAGCAGCCTTTTTCCTGTCAAATTTAGATACAAACCATTTGAAAATTTTGGTAGTTTTCATTGCTTCCTATACAGGATTTACATTATTGCGCTCGTCCTTTGTTCCAAGAATAAATAAAGAGTAGGAGGAACACATGCATATTCGATTACAAAATGAAATCGATTTAGATGGAAAGGTTGAAATCATTGATCAGCGATTTCAAGTAGAAGTTAAGGAAAAAGATGGGCATCTTTATCTAATTTTCGTAAATGACGAGGCAGAAAAAGTTGTTATCAAATGTGATGACGAAGAACTTGTCATGACACGTTTTTCAACTCCCAAGTCTATCATGCGATTTATTTCTAACAAAGAGGTTATTGTGACCATTCCCACACCGATGGGGATTCAGCATTTTGTAACCAATACTAAAAATTATCAGCTGAATCGCTCGGAACAACACTTGCGTCTGCAATATGATTTAATGGGATTGGAAAATCAACAGCGGTTTGCTTCCTATGATATGGCGATTTCATGGAAATAAGTCGGGAAAAATTGTCATATGATTTTTTTCAAGAAAATATTTCTTGAATTCCTGAGGATTTTTGGTATAATAGAAATCAAACCGAGGGAGTAGCTAGCGGATTCATCCGTGATATTGTCGTCAATCCGACTTGTTTCCGGCAATATATTAAATAGCGAGACTTGTTTTAATAAGACAGGTCTCTTTTTTATTTGTAAGTAAAAAAGGGACCGAGAAGGAGAAGGAAATTGTCAAAAGAACAAAAACGCGATTTGTTTTATACACAGAGCGAAGAGCAAGTATTGTCAAGCATGGGGTCTTCTTTAGACGGTTTGTCTAGTGATGAGGCAAGCAAACGTCTAGCAGAATATGGTCGTAACGAATTGGAAGAGGGTGAAAAGCGTACCCTTCTAGCTAAATTCTTAGATCAGTTCAAAGACTTGATGATTATTATTTTGATTGCTGCATCTATCTTGACGGTGATTACAGAAGGTTCTCGCGGTTTGACGGATGCCATCATCATCTTGGCCGTAGTTGTTTTGAACGCTGCTTTTGGTGTTTATCAAGAAGGTCAAGCAGAGGCGGCCATTGAAGCGCTGAAAGACATGTCAAGTCCAGTGGCGCGTGTGCTTCGTGACAACCATGTAGTCGAAGTGGATTCTAAAGACTTAGTACCAGGGGACATCGTTTTGCTTGAAGCAGGCGATGTTGTCCCAGCTGATATGCGTTTGTTGGAAGTTAACTCCCTCAAAATTGAAGAGGCAGCTCTTACAGGTGAATCTGTACCGGTTGATAAAGATTCATCAGTAGTTTTAGCAGAAGATGCACCGATCGGTGACCGTGTTAATATGGCCTACCAAAACTCAAATGTTACCTATGGTCGTGGTTTGGGTGTTGTAACGAATACTGGTATGTACACTGAAGTTGGTCACATCGCCGGAATGCTGGCTAATGCTGATGAAATAGACACACCGTTGAAACAAAATCTGAACCAATTGTCCAAGGTATTGACCTATGCCATTCTTGCAATTGCTGCCATTACTATGGCTGTTTCAGTTTTTGTACGTGGTGAAGGAATCTTGCCAGCCCTTATGACATCTGTTGCCCTTGCGGTTGCAGCCATTCCTGAAGGTTTGCCTGCCATTGTAACAGTTATCCTTTCACTTGGTACTCAAGTATTGGCTAAACGAAACGCTATCATTCGTAAATTGCCAGCCGTTGAGACTCTTGGTTCAACTGAAATCATTGCATCAGATAAGACTGGTACATTGACTATGAACCAAATGACTGTTGAGAAAGTCTATACAAACGGTCAATTGATTGATGCTAAAGAAGCTTTGGATGCAAGCAATACAACGCTTCGTGTTATGAACCTTGCCAACGATACAAAAGTTGACCCAACAGGCAAATTGATTGGTGATCCAACTGAAACGGCACTTGTTCAATTTGGTTTGGATCAAAACTTTGACGTTCGTGAAGTATTGGTTTCTGAGCCTCGTGTGGCAGAATTACCATTTGACTCAACACGTAAGTTGATGTCAACAGTTCACCAACAAGCTGCAGGTAATTTCTTTGTAGCTGTCAAAGGTGCTCCAGACCAGTTGTTGAAACGTGTAACGCAAATCGAAGAAAATGGAACAATCCGTCCAATCACAGATGCAGATAAAAAGGCTATTCTTGCTATTAACAAGGACTTGGCCAAACAAGCACTTCGTGTCTTGATGATGGCTTACAAGTATGTAGATGCTGTGCCTACTATGGAATCAGACATTGTTGAAAATGATCTTGTCTTCTCAGGCTTGGTTGGTATGATTGACCCTGAGCGTCCTGAAGCGGCTGAAGCAGTCCGTGTTGCTAAGGAAGCTGGCATCCGTCCAATCATGATTACTGGTGACCACCAAGATACTGCTGAAGCAATTGCGAAACGTCTTGGTATTATTGATCCAAATGATACTGAAGACTGTGTATTCACAGGTGCTGAGCTCAATGAGTTGACAGATGAAGAATTCCAAAAAGTTTTCAAACAATATTCAGTTTATGCTCGTGTTTCCCCAGAACACAAGGTTCGTATTGTAAAAGCATGGCAAAACGAAGGCAAGGTCGTCGCTATGACTGGTGATGGTGTGAATGATGCGCCATCTCTTAAGACTGCTGATATCGGTATTGGGATGGGTATTACGGGTACAGAAGTTTCTAAAGGTGCATCTGATATGGTTCTTGCAGATGACAACTTTGCTACTATCATCGTAGCGGTTGAAGAAGGACGTAAGGTCTTCTCAAATATTCAAAAGACAATTCAGTACCTTTTGTCAGCAAATACTGCAGAAGTATTGTGTATTTTCCTTGCAACTCTCTTTGGTTGGGATGTACTTGATCCAGTTCATCTTTTATGGATTAACTTGGTAACGGATACTCTTCCAGCTATTGCCCTTGGTGTTGAACCAGCTGAACCTGGTGTGATGCAACACAAGCCTCGTGGACGTAACTCAAGTTTCTTCTCAGGCGGTGTTATGAGTTCTATTATTTACCAAGGTATTCTTCAAGCTGCGTTAGTTTTAGGTGTATATGGTTTTGCGCTAATTTTCCCTGAACATAGCACATATGAAGAAATCCATGCAGATGCGTTGACTATGTCTTACTTGACTCTTGGTTTGATTCAATTAGTGCATGCATTTAACGTGAAATCAGTGTATCAATCAATCTTCACAGTTGGACCATTTAAAAACAGACTCTTTAACTGGTCTATTGCGGCAGCCTTCTTGCTACTGATGGCAACGATTGTCATTCCAGGATTTAATACATTCTTCCATGTGACACATCTAAGTATGACACAATGGTTAGTAGCAATCATTGGTTCAGGCCTTATGATTGTTATTGTAGAGCTTGTTAAATTTGTTCAACGTAAGATGGGATTGGATGAAAAAGCTATCTAATATAGTTATTCAGCTTATCTTTTATTAATTCGTTAACTCGCCTTGCCGTACTTCAGTACAGCCTGTGACTCGTTGCCTTTTACTAAAAGCAAACTGAAGACTATATCATTTGAAAAAGCTCAGATTTAGTGGTCTGAGCTTTTTTCTCTACGGATAATGTATTTTGGAAAGATTAGATGTCCTAACAAAGTAATGGCAAGTGCTAGTACGAGGAGGATGGTTTTGACAAGAGTTGGTAAGTCAAATAGAAAGACAATTGGAAGGATTGCCAGACTCAAATAGTAGAGAGTGAAGTATTTGCTGTTTTCCACTATATGAACCCTATCGCCTTCTTTAACTTGAATGGCTGACTTTTTATCCCCTTGAACGCTTAGTGAAACAGACGGTTGTGTAATTGGTAAGCTTAGAATTTTACCTTGAGTAACTGTCCCAGCAATTTTTCCATCTACCAGAAGTGGAAGTTTTTGGGAGGATAGTTGTTTGATAGGTTTTGGATAATGAATAATAACTCTCATATGAACCTCCTTGTAATCCAGTTTCATTATAGCAAAAAATGAAAAAAACATGCAAATATATTCTGGAATGGTTGTCCTTTCAATGCTTGTTTGAGAAGAAAGAAACTGCTATAATTTTTATGAGGTGAGAAAGTATATGAATGATCTTCAGCAGTATGTTTTTAGTAAAAGTAGTTATTTACCTTCAGATAAGTTACTGCTTCTTCAACAGGAGTTGGAAGATTTGGATGAAGGAGCCTTAAATGCTCTCATGATGGGTGAAATGCGTCAGCCTCTAGTTGCTCTTATTTTAGCTATTTTTTTCGGTGAATTTGGAGTGGATCAATTTTATGTTGGAAATAAGGGACTGGGGTTTGCAAAATTAATCACATTTATCATTTCGTTTGTAACGCTATTTATTATGATAGGTTTCTTATTTTTTATTGGTGTGTACTTGTGGAAATTTATTGATTGATTCTTTATTATCCGGGCTTGTAAGCAAGCGAATTTTGAACGATTGATGTTGCAAATCCATCAATATAAGACTTTTCAGTACAAGAATACAGCTTTTTCATAATGGGAATGAAAGGAGATTTTGAAGAAACAGTCCTTTTTTACATATGTAAAAAACTGTAAAGGTGCTGTAACATGTCTTGTGTTTTGTCATAGAAGTGACATTTTTTAATCTTAATTTTATGGTATAATTATAAAATATGTCAGTGAGGAGAGGTGCTATGAAGGATAAAAAGATGAGTCTATTTTTATTTATTACCTACCTCCTTTTGCTTACGTGGGTGATTGTTTACAAAATGGACCTTTCTGTTTTGTATGGGCGTTATGAAAGTGGAAGTCTGAACCTCATCCCATTAGCAGGCAAAGCCGTTTATAATGGTGTTTTAAATTATCAAAAAATACTATTCAATATAATCAGTTTCATTCCATTTGGTATGTATATGGAGATGCTCTTTAGAAAGGCGTCTTGGGTTACAAATCTAGGCATAATCTTATTGGTTAGTCTTGTGTTTGAAGTGTGGCAGTTTGTCTTTTTATTGGGAATTGCTGATATTACTGATTTATTAGCTAATGGATTTGGTGGTGCTATAGGGATTAATATTATGTATGTATTGACAAGTATCTGGAGAGAAAAGGCTTATTCACGTGTAAATATCCTTTGTTTGTCGGCAACTGTTTTTGTCATATTAATAACTTATTTAACTCTGTAAGTCTTGCCAAATATGTCTGTAGTTTGCTAAAATGAAGATAATGAATATAAAAGAAGAGATTATTAAATTATCTCAGGAAATCGGAATCTCGAAGATTGGTTTTACGACTGCAGATGATTTTGATTACCTAGAGAAATCTTTACGAGCCAGTCAAGAGGAAGGGCGTTCGTCAGGTTTTGAACATAAGAACATTGAAGAACGCATCCGTCCTAAACTGTCGTTAGAATCTGCCAAAACCATCATTTCTATCGCGGTAGCTTATCCTCGACATTTGCCTGTCAAACCGCAGAAGACCCAGTACAAACGTGGGAAGATTACCCCTAATTCATGGGGACTTGATTATCACTATATCTTGCAAGATAAGATGGAGCGTTTGGCACGGGAAATTGAGAAACTAACGGATGGTTTGGAATACAGGGCTATGGTAGATACAGGAGCTTTGGTGGATACAGCGGTCGCTCGTCGCGCAGGAATTGGCTTTATCGGTAAGAATGGGCTGGTCATTTCTAAGGAATTTGGTTCCTATATGTTTCTAGGAGAATTAGTGACCAACCTTGACATCGAACCAGACCAACCAGTAGATTACGATTGCGGTGACTGCAATCGCTGTGTTGTAGCATGTCCGACGTCTTGTCTATTGGGTGACACGACCATGAATGCCCGTCGCTGTCTGTCCTTTCAGACCCAGGATAAGGGTATGATGGACTTGGAGTTTCGTAAGAAAATCAAGACGGTCATCTATGGTTGTGATATTTGCCAGATTTGTTGTCCTTACAACAAGGGAATTTCCAGTCCACCTGTGGTAGAGATCGATCCAGATTTGGCAGAACCAGAGTTAATACCCTTTTTGGATTTGTCGAATGGACAGTTCAAGGAAAAATTTGGCATGATTGCTGGCTCTTGGCGGGGGAAAAACATTCTCCAGCGCAATGCCATCATAGCCTTGGCCAATAGTAATGATCGCTCTGCTATTCCCAAACTCCTAGAAATTATTGATAAGAAGCAAAATCCAATCCACATGGCGACGGCAATCTGGGCTCTGGGACAGTTAGTGAAACAACCTAATGAAGAGATGATTGCTTTTATCGCAGGACTTTCGTCAGATAATGATGACGTATTAGCGGAGCAAGCAGCCTTTCTCAACATGGTCAAGGACTTGCAAATGTGATATAATAAAGATTATGAATCAAAATGAGGTGTATATGGATACAGCAGAATTTCGCCAAAAGATTGAAGAACTTGGCAAAAAATTAACTTCTTTTAGGGGGTCTCTTTGACTTAGAAGGTTTAAAAGAAGAGATTGCTATTCTTGAGAATAAGATGACGGAGCCAGACTTCTGGAATGATAATTTGGCAGCCCAGAAGACGTCTCAAGAGTTGAATGAATTAAAAAATACCTATGGAAATTTCCATCAGATGTTGGATTTATATGATGAATCTGAAATTTTGCTAGATTTTCTTGTGGAAGATGAGTCTGTTCGGGATGAACTAGCTGAAAAGTTGGCAGAATTGGACAAAGCCATGACTGCTTACGAGATGACCCTATTGTTGTCAGAACCCTACGACCACAATAATGCGATTTTGGAAATTCATCCAGGCTCTGGTGGGACTGAGGCACAAGACTGGGGAGAAATGCTCTTAAGGATGTATCAGCGTTATGGAAATGCCAAAGGTTTTACCGTAGAAACATTGGATTATCAAGCTGGTGATGAGGCAGGTATTAAATCCGTAACCCTTAGCTTTACCGGTCCCAATGCATATGGCTTGCTGAAGTCAGAAATGGGAGTTCACCGTTTGGTACGTATCTCGCCATTTGACTCGGCAAAGCGTCGGCATACTTCTTTTACATCTGTAGAGGTGATGCCAGAATTGGATGATACCATTGAAATTGAAATCCGAGATGATGAAGTGAAAATGGATACCTTCCGTTCAGGTGGTGCAGGTGGTCAGAACGTCAATAAGGTTTCAACAGGTGTTCGATTAACTCACATTCCAACAGGTATTGTCACACAGTCAACTGTTGACCGTACCCAATATGGGAACCGAGACCGCGCAATGAAACTCTTGCAGGCTAAATTGTATCAATTGGAGCAGGAGAAGAAGGCGGCCGAAGTGGATTCACTCAAGGGTGATAAGAAAGAAATTACTTGGGGAAGTCAGATTCGTTCGTATGTCTTTACCCCCTATACAATGGTAAAGGATCATCGTACTGGTTATGAAGTGGCTCAAGTTGACAAAGTGATGGACGGTGACTTGGACGGCTTTATAGACGCATATTTAAAATGGCGAATTAGCTAACAATTTGTATTTACAAGTAAAGTACTTATATTTAAGAGGTAGTTTTTCAGCTAATCAAGGAAGTTTTTTGAGAGAATGCTGACTGTACTTTGAAAAAAACGAACTATAAGTAGCTGAAAAACTAGACTTAGATGGAAGTGCTGAACAGTGAATACTGGTTCTCAAATCTAAAGAAAGGTCTGTCTAAGACAGGAAATCCTATGGGAATAATAGAAATGAAGGATGTTACCAAGAAATATGGTAACGGAACGACAGCCCTACGTGGTGTGTCGGTCAGTGTTGAAGCAGGAGAATTCGCATACATTGTGGGTCCTTCTGGTGCTGGTAAGTCGACCTTTATCAAACTTTTGTATCGTGAGGAAAAGCTTGACAAAGGGAGTCTTAAAGTTGGTAAATTTGATTTAGCTACGATTAAGAAAAGGGATGTCCCTCTTTTACGTCGTAGTGTTGGGGTTGTCTTCCAAGATTATAAACTTCTACCTAAAAAAACAGTTTTTGAAAATATTGCTTATGCAATGGAGGTAATCGGAGAAAAACCTCGTAATATCAAAAAGCGTGTGATGGAAGTATTGGATTTGGTTGGTTTGAAGCATAAGATTCGCTCATTTCCAAATGAACTTTCGGGTGGTGAGCAACAACGGATTGCAATTGCACGTGCAATTGTAAATAATCCTAAGGTATTGATTGCTGATGAACCAACTGGTAACTTGGATCCCGAAAACTCATGGGAGATTATGAATCTTTTAGAAAGAATTAACTTACAAGGGACAACGATTTTAATGGCGACACATAATAGCCAAATCGTAAACACACTTCGTCACCGTGTTATAGCTATCGAAGATGGTCATGTGGTACGTGATGAAGTAGAAGGAGCGTACGGATACGATGAATAATCGATTTTTTAGACACTTTATTGAGTCATTGAAAAGCCTAAAACGAAATGGTTGGATGACAATTGCCGCTATTTCTTCCGTAACCATTACTCTTACTTTAGTGGGACTGTTTGCTTCTGTCATTTTAAATACAGCTAAACTTGCTTCTGATTTGGAGCAAAATGTTCGCATAAATGTCTATCTTCGTGCAAATTCTACTGATCAAGCTGAAACGATTGTAAATGATGAGGGACAAACAGTTGCTAATCCAGATTACAAGACAGTATACAATAAAATTACAGCACTTAAAAATGTCGAAACTGTAACATATTCAAGTAAAGATGACCAGTTGAAAAAACTAACGGAAACCTTAGGTGAAACGTGGAACTTGTTCCAAGGGGATGCTAATCCACTTTATGATGCTTATGTTGTTGATACGACGGAACCTCAGTATGTTAAATCAGTCGCTGCTGAAATTGCAAAAATTGATGGTGTAACTGAAGTACGTGACGGTGAAGTGGAAACAGAACGAATCTTTAAATTGGCTGATATGGTTCGTACATGGGGCTTAGCTGCAACAGGACTGTTATTATTCACCGCTATCTTCCTAATTTCGAATACGATTCGTATTACGATTATTTCACGTAGTCGTGAAATTCAAATCATGCGTTTAGTGGGGGCAAAAAATAGTTACATTCGTGGCCCTTTTTTATGGGAAGGTGCATGGGTCGGTTTGCTAGGAGCCATTATCCCATCTATAATTGTATATTTCTTATATAAGTTAATTTATACTTCTGTAAACAGTAGTTTAGCTAGTCAAGATCTTTCTTTAATTAGCTTAAATGTGTTCATTCCAGCTATGATTGGTACTTTATTCGTTATCGGAATTCTCATAGGTTCTTTAGGCTCTCTCATTTCAATGAACCGTTATTTAAAGATTTAAATTTAGAAAAAATCCCGAGAAGTTGCTTCTCAGGATTTTTTTTATCGCTTAAAAAATGGGTTGAAATTTTTTTCATGGGCAATGGTCGTATTTTGTCCATGACCAGGGTAGACAGTATAGTGATTTGGCAGAGTAAATAAATTATTTTGGATTCCATAAATCAGGTCTTCAAAATTACTTGTAGGAAGGTCTGTCCGACCAATGGTTTCACGAAATAGGGCATCACCTGTAATTACGCATTCTTCTTCAGGGAAGATGAAGGATACACCACCAATCGAATGGCCAGGTGTGGGAACCACTATAAAATGAAATCCATCAAATTTGTATTCTTTTTCAAACTGAAAGATTTGTTCTGCGGGTTTGCAAATGACATTTTCCATATCGTCATGACGAGGTAGTCCGGACAGGTTCATTTCTGGTGTGTAAAGCCAGCTAGCTTCACTTTCTGCAACATATACTGGTGGAAAGTGGTAGGTTTCACGTAGAATGTCCAAACTCATAATATGATCGTAATGAGTATGGGTTAAGAGTATTGCAGTAATTGGTTTTCCAATTTGTTCAATCTTATCATGAATCTTGTTCCAATCGCTACCAGGATCTACTACAATCAGATGGGTATCACTTTCAAGATAATAGGTATTTTGGACGGCCACTGGATTGATTGTTTTATGGATTTTCATGTTCGCTCCCCTAATTTTCATTCATATTAGTCTATACAAAATCAAAGACGGTTTTAGTGTAACAAAAAAAATGGTATTCTTCATGGATTTTGTTTGGAGCTTTTGCCTATAAATGGAATATGCTATAATGTCATTATGGATATAACTAGTACAAGCAATCGATACGCAGTAGTAGATTTGGAAGCTACGGGGACTGGTATTGATGCAAAAATTATTCAAATCGGGATTGTTATCGTTGAAAATAGGGAAATAGTAGAGACCTATTCCACAGATATTAATCCCTATGAATTATTAGATGACCATATAAAAAATTTAACAGGGATTACGGACCAGCAGTTGGCTATTGCACCTGACTTTGGACAAGTTGCTGGAAAAATCTATGAGCTGATTAGTGATGCAATTTTTGTAGCTCATAATGTTAAATTTGATGCAAACTTGTTGGCTGAGGCTCTCTTTTTTGAGGGCTATGATTTGTTGTCTCCAAGGGTAGATACGGTTGAGTTATCCCAACTTTTCTTTCCGACCTTTGATAAATATAGTCTGGGGAATTTGGCGGAATATTTGGATTTGGGTTTAGAACAGGCTCATACGGCCATTTCTGATGCCTTGGCAACCGCTCGGTTGCTCATCAAAATTCAAGAGAAAATTAAAAGTCTCCCCACTTTCATGGTGGAGAATCTCTTGCTCTTAGCTGATCAGTTGCTTTTTGAGAGTCGATTGGTTATTGATGAGATGGTTCCATATTTGTCAGATAATCTGTCAGAAAGTTTCGAGGTAGTTCATGGATTGGTACTTAAAAGACCACTTGAAACAAAGCAGGCTTATCATCTGTCCGAAGATTTTTTGACCAACATCGCTCTACTAGGCTTGCACGAACGGAAAAACCAAACAGCTTTTGCAACAGTTGTTGAAAAACGATTGGATGATCAAGAAAGTGTGCATTTTATTCAGGCACAAGCAGGACTAGGGAAGACTTATGGCTATCTGCTTCCTCTTCTTGCCAAAACAGATCAGCCATTATTAGTGACTGTTCCAACGAAACTCCTCCAAGAGCAAATCATAGAAAATGAAGGATGTAAATTACAAGAAATATTTCATATCCCAATCGTCTCTATAAAATCCCCAAAGCATTTTATAGATTTGGATAAATTTTGGAAATCTTTGCAAAAAAAGGAAAGCAATCGACTTGTCAATTTATTCAAAATGCAAGTGCTGGTTTGGCTGACTGAAACTCATTCAGGTGACTTAGATGAGTTGAAGCAAAAACAGCGTTATCAGGCTTATTTTGACGAAATTAGCCATGATGGGACGATAGATTCCGAGAGTTTGTTTTGGGAGTGGGATTTTTGGAGAAGACTAAATCAACAAGCACAGTCATGTCGATTGCTCATCACGAATCATGCCTATTTCCTTCATCATCTCAAGGATCAAGATCCTCTCATGGCTCACCGTATCGTGGTGATTGACGAGGCGCAGAAATTTCTACTGGCTGCTGAAAACTTAGCGACTGATTCACAAGAATTGGGAGTTATTTTACAGCTCTTGCAAAGCAAAAAGGACAAAGCTGATTCGATATTGGAACAGCGCTTGTTTGAATCGAGTCAGTTTGAGCTCAGTCATTTTTTGACTCGTTTTCGACAGAGTGGTTACCGAGAAATTCATAAAGAGGAACTGGCGCAGGTTCGTCAAAATTTGACTGAATTACAGGATAGTGATTTGCGTGAATTATCGCAGTTTTTGGATTATTATGATGCATTTTGGCTGGAAGAAAAGGTATTAGAGGAAAAGCGTGTTGCTTATTTGAGAGGAGCAAAGGATGGCTTGCTAAATGTAGCAAGTCTATTACCAAAGTCTAAGATCTTCTGTATCAGTGCTACCTTGGTTATCAGTAATCAGATAAATCTATCTGACCTATTGGGATTTGAACAGGCTACAATGGATTTATTGCCAACCAAAAAAGTGGAAAACCAAGAAATTATTTTTCCAACGAATCTTCCAGACATCATAAAATTGTCAAAAGTCGAACACGCTGATTATCTGGCAGGTCATTTGATTGAAATAGCAGAGCTGGGCAAACCGATCTTGGTTTTATTTACATCCATTTCTTTACTATTACAGGTTTCTGATTTACTAGATCAGTACGATCTTCCTCATTTGGCTCAACATAAACATGGTCAGGAAATAACATTAAAACGAAAATTTGAGCGTGGAGAATGTCAACTCTTGCTTGGAACAGGAATGTTCTGGGAGGGTGTAGACTTTTCAAGCCATAATCAATTGATTCAAGTCATCACTCGGTTACCTTTTGAAAATCCGAAGGATCGTTTTGTCCAGAAAATAAATGATCATTTGAGAAATGAAGGGAAGAATCCTTTTTACGATTATAACTTGCCAATGATGATGATCAAATTAAAACAGGCTATTGGAAGGACCAATCGTCATTCAGCTCAAAAATCGATTGTATTGGTTTTAGATAACAGGGTCTATACAAAACGATATGGGCACCAAATTCTTTCCTTTTTACAGAAAGATTATCAACTAACGAAAATAGATGAAAAAGAAATTTGTGGGACATTGCAGCAATATTTTGAAGAATGAGTTGCGGATTGACAAACAATAAGATCGCTAGACGTGACTAGTCTAGCCTTTTTTTTCATGATATACGCATGAAGGAAACTTTGTTTTCAGATAACTATTTTTCATGAAAAGTTATATTTTATCCTGAAATTTTGTAATAGAGTAGATGAAAATGAGGATATACCAATGCAAGTGTGTACATTTTGTGAAAATATTTTGAAAAATGCTTGTAGCTAGAAAATAGTTACATGCATTTTCTTCATGCGTATAGCGTGCTCTTTTTTCCGTTAATAATATAGAAAAATATTTGATTCTATGGTATAATTTTTCAAATATTACTTTGAGAGAGAAGCTACGATGACTGAAAAAACAATAGTATTTAAGGTGGGAACTAGTTCCCTGACACAAGACAATGGAAGTCTGGATCGAATTAAAATAGCTCGTATTACCAATCAATTGGCTCAACTCCATCAAAAGGGCTATCAAATCGTATTGGTAACCTCAGGTTCTATTGCTGCAGGATTTAGAAGATTGGGGTTTGATAAGCGACCGACGAAAATTGCAGAAAAACAGGCTTCTGCGGCAGTGGGACAAGGGCTTTTGATTGAGGAATATACGCAAAATTTGATGAAAGATGGTATTGTATCAGCGCAAATTCTATTAACGCAAGATGATTTTGCTGACGCACGACGATATCGGAACGCTTCTCAGGCCTTGCAAGTCTTACTTAAACAACGTGCGATTCCCATTATTAATGAAAATGACACCATTGCCATTGAGGAGATTAAGGTGGGGGATAATGATACTTTGTCTGCTCAAGTTGCCTCTCTCTTAAAGGCAGATCTTCTGGTCTTGTTGACAGATGTGGACGGGCTATATACTGCAAACCCCAATAGTGATCCCACAGCAGAGCATATACCTGAAATTAAAGAAATCACGGAAGATCTATTTGCCATGGCTGCAGGGGCTGGTTCGTCTAATGGGACAGGAGGCATGACTACTAAACTACAAGCAGCTCAGATTGCAACCAAGTCAGGTGTGCCTGTATTTATTTGTTCTTCCAAAGAAGATACCGCTTTGCTTCAGGCTGTTAGTCAGACTAATAAAGGAACCTTGTTCTTAGCAGATGAACATGCCATGAATCAACGAAAACAGTGGATGGCTTTCTATGCTCGGACTGATGCGACTGTTGAAGTGGATGCAGGGGCTGTTGAAGCTATGTTGCATCAAGGTCGAAGTTTGTTAGTAGCAGGTGTAAAAAATATCGAAGGTGATTTTGGTGTAGGACAGGTTGTCGAAGTATATAGCCAAAGTGAACATCGTTTGATTGGCAAAGGTCGGGTCAAACTATCGTCCGAAGACTTGCAGAACAAGTTGAAAAATGGCAGAGCAGAAGGTGTGTTGATTCACCGAAACGATTGGGTTAGTTTATAGTCAAATAATTTATCTTTTATTGCTTCGTCGAGTGAAAAGTTTCAGTCGAGGCTTTCAGCCCCACTTTTTACAATAAAAGACTTGTAATTAGGTGGGTGAATGGACTCGTCTGGTTAAACTAACTTCATTAACCAGTCCCACTTTCTATCTGATATAAACCACATTCGTTCTATCTCCAGGTTCCAACTATCTTTCGTATAGTCGGGGGCTACTCAAAAATCAAACTGAAAGACTTACAAGGAGAAAAAAATGGCAACAACACAAGCTTTATTAGACAGTTTATTGGCTCACAAAGCCTCTATCAACCTAGCGACAACAGAACAAAAAAATCAAGCCCTATCATCAATGGCAGACCAGTTGGTTGCTCAGACTGAGGAAATTTTAGCCGGCAATGCCATCGATATGGAAAATGCCAAAGGCAAGATTAGCCAAGTGATGCAAGATAGATTGCTCTTGACTGCTGAACGGATTGAAGCGATGGCGAACGGTATTCGTGCCTTGATAGGTTTGCCAGATCCAGTTGGCTTGACCTTGGAAGAATCCACTCGGGCAGATGGGTTGAAGATTAGTAAGAAGTCTATTCCCTTTGGCTTGGTAGGGATGATTTACGAAAGCCGTCCAAATGTGACTTCAGACGCCGCAGCCTTGGCAATCAAGAGCGGAAATGCAGTCATCTTGCGTGGTGGCAAGGAAGCTTTTCATTCGGCCCAGGCCATTGTCATAGCCCTCAAGGCAGGTTTGGAGCAAGCCGGTCTTTCGTCAAAGGTCATCGAGTTAGTCCAAGATACCAGCCGTGTCTCTGCGACGGAATTGATGACTGCCAAAGGTAAGATTGACCTGTTGGTGCCTCGTGGTGGCGCAGGTTTGATTCAAGCTGTTGTTGAAAATGCAACAGTTCCTGTTATCGAAACAGGCACTGGTATCTGCCATGTCTATGTAGATAAGGATGCGGATTTGGATAAGGCTCTTCAGATTGTAGTCAACGCTAAAACCAGTCGTCCCTCAGTCTGCAATGCGGCGGAAGTCTTGTTGGTCCATGAAAAAATTGCCAGCCAATTCCTACCTCGCTTAGAAGAAGCTCTGGCTGGTCAGGTGGAGTTCCGCGCCGATAGTCAGGCGCAGGCTATTCTCAAGCACTCCACACCAGCAGGCGATCGAGATTTTGATACCGAGTTTCTGGATTATGTCTTGGCAGTCAAAGTCGTTTCAAGTGTAGAAGAAGCCATCAGACACATTGGCCAACATTCGACTGGACATAGCGAGGCCATTGTGACGGAAAACAGCCAGATGGCAGAGCGTTTCACACTCTATGTGGATTCGGCGGCTGTTTATGTCAATGCCTCGACCCGTTTTACTGACGGTGGCGAGTTTGGTCTGGGCTGCGAGCTGGGCATTTCTACCCAGAAGATGCACGCTCGTGGTCCAATGGGACTGCGTGAAATGACAACTTACAAGTACATCATCACAGGCGACGGCCATATTCGTTAGGAGGACAAGATGAAGATTGGATTTATTGGACTGGGCAATATGGGAGCGGCTCTAGCTCAAGCGGTCAGCCAGCAGGCAGACACCCAGCTCCTCCTCAGCAACCACAACCCAGTAAAAGCTCATGCTCTTCAAGAGAAGGTGGGAGGTCAGCTTTTTTCTAATGGGGAAATAGCAGAGCAGGCCGAGGTGATTTTTCTTGGGGTCAAGCCTCACCTAATTCAGTCAGTCTTATCAGGATTACAGGACCAGATTAGCCAGAATCCATCAGCTATCTGGATTTCCATGGCAGCAGGAGTGACCCTTAACAGCCTGGAAGAATTTGTGTCTGCAGATAAACTCATTCGTATCATGCCCAATACACCTGTCGCTATCGGCCAAGGCATGACAACCTATAGCGTGGTCAATCAAGAACTCGCTCCGCTATTGGAACAAATTTTAGAAAAATCTGGCAAGGTACAGCAAGTGCCAGAGAAGTTGATAGATGCTGCGACGGCTATCGCGGGCTGTGGACCTGCCTTCGTCTATCAGATGATTGAGGCCCTGACAGATGCGGGTGTGCAGAATGGTCTTACAGCGGAGGATGCGAAAATTTTGTCTGCACAAACCTTGGCTGGAACTGCTCAAATGGTATTATCCAGCGACAAGCATCCAGCCCAGTTGAGGCAAGAAGTGACCTCGCCAGGTGGATCGACTATTGCAGGCGTGGTGGCTCTTGAAAAAGAAGGCTTCCGTTACGCCGTTATCAAGGCAGTCGCCGCCGCCCTCAAAAAGACTAGAAAATTAGGCAAAAAATAGAGAGAAAACAACAAAAAGCGGGACTTTTAATCCCGCTTTGTTTTTTCCTTGATCCATTGGCTGACATTGGATATAGTTTTGCTTTGCTCCGCTTTACGTTTTTGATCTTGTACAAAATCCGCAAAACTTTGCTTGACGCCGTCTTTTTGAACCTTGTCCTGCAAATCATGCCATTTCTTTTTAAGGTTGCTGGAAGTTCGCTCGTAATAGGCTTCTAGAATCTCTTCTTTTGATTTGTAGTTCCGATAGAATGCATTTCGAGAAACCCCTGCTTTTCGTACTAACTCGGAAACCGAAATTTGCTTGAGTTCTTTTTTCTCTAGGAGAAATAGCAGAGCAGTTTCGATAGATTCCTTGGTTAGCTGATTGGCTTCTTTATTAGATTGATAGAGATTTTTTAATGATTTGGGTGAAATCTTACGCTCGGTCATATTTATCCTTTCCACTTGTGTGACGTCTGAAAGTAAATGCTTTCAGCTGGGATTGTTTAATGATATAATTGTAAGTAAATAGAGATTTATTGTCAAATAAAAAAGTAAAACTAGAAATGAGAATCCTATGTCAAAATGGAAAATTGTAGCAGATTCAGGCTGTGATTACCGTCAATTAGCGAATCTGGCGCCAAATACCGAATTTATTAGCGTGCCACTTACAATTCAGGTGGGAGATGAAGCATTCGTTGACGATGCAGGCTTGGATATTGACCATATGATGCATGTGATGGAAACTTCTAAGGTTGCAGCAGGTTCAGCATGTCCGAGTCCTCAGGCATATCAGTCCGCTTTTGAAGGAGCTGATCATATTATTGTCTTGACAATTACTGGTGGCTTGTCAGGAAGCTTTAATGCAGCTCGGATAGCAAGAGATATGTATTTGGAGGAGCATCCAGAAGTTCAAATTCACCTGATTGATAGCTTGTCAGCCGGTGGAGAAATGGACCTTTTGGTGGATGAAATCAACCGGTTGATTGGAACAGGTTTGGATTTCCCACAAGTAGTAGAGGCCATCACCTATTACCAAAACCATAGTAAGCTTCTCTTCGTATTGGCTAAGGTGGATAATCTTGTTAAGAATGGTCGTCTGAGCAAACTGGTTGGAACAGTTGTTGGACTGCTAAATATTCGAATGGTTGGTGAAGCGAGTGCTGAGGGCAAACTTGAGTTGCTTCAAAAAGCGCGAGGTCATAAAAAATCTGTCAAAGCGGCTTTCGAAGAAATGAAGAAAGCAGGGTATCAAGGAGGGCGCATTGTGATGGCACACCGTAACAATGTGAAGTTTTTCCAAGAATTTTCAGAGTTGGTCCGACATAGTTTTCCTGCCGCCATCATTGATGAGGTTGCAACGTCTGGATTGTGCAGTTTTTATGCAGAAGACGGAGGATTACTGATGGGCTATGAAATTGAGGCCTCCGTCCAATAGTTTTCAATCAAATATTTATGGTCATTTGAATTTGTAGCTTTGATACATCGTCACTTTCGGTTTGCCCTACTCTACGAAAGTGACTTGTTTCGCATAACTTATTTCCAACCTAGAACAGCCTTTAGGCTGTTCTAGCTACCTGCACCTCAGTTCCTTGTATGACAACTCGTTCATTCGACTATAATATGATGTAACCAAATTTCCCTTCGGCACAAAAGCTGAAGGGAATTTGTTTATTCGATTTATTTGGATTGCAATCGTTGCTGAAGCATATCCAACCTCTCTGGTAGATCCTCCCCATAGTGCAATTGGAGGAAATCATGCTTTTCGCCTTCAAAAAATTGACTCATTCTGATTTGCTGTTGAATGGCAGGCGTCACGGTTCCTTTTTCAATTTGAAAGGTTACACTTCCTTTTGAAATACGATATGGAACGGATAGAGAATGTTGATTGAGGTATTCTTTCGTTTTATTCCACTGTACGTGGTGTATTTGATGAAGGTGCTGTGTATTTCGTGAAAACATGCCATTATCAATATACAGTGAAAGTGCCTTTTGCATGATGAGGTTGGTATCGTAGTCAATCAAGCTTTTGTGTTGTATAAAAGCATCGCGTAATTGGCTGGGAAGGCTAATTGCACCAATTCGTAGTGCGGGAAAGAGTGTAGGGGTGAAGGATTTGATATAGATGACACGATTGTCTGTATCAAGGTAATGCAATGGAAGACTGTGGCTGGAGTCAAAATCTGCTAAATAATCATCTTCAATGATGTAGACGTTGTATTGGTAAGCAAGTTTTACAATGGCAGTCTTAGTGGCCAGGTCATAAGTTGAACCGAGAGGGTTATGCAAGCGAGGAATAGTATAGAAAAATTTGATTTTTCCTTTTTTGAAAATGGATTCTAATTCTTCAAGGTCAATGCCATCAAGGTTGCGTTCAATGGTTTGATAAGGAATCCCTTGGTGTTGAACGAGTTCGACCATCCGTGAATAGGTAGGTTTTTCAATTAATATATCAGATTTGTCATTGGTAAATGTCATTTGCGTTAGAATATACAAAGCCTGTTGGCTACCAGCGGTAATCACCAACTGGTCTTTTTTTGTATAGACATGGTAATCCATTAGAAGGCTCTGGACAGATGAAATCAATTCTGCCAGTCCTTCTTGTTGGTGGTAGTAGTTAAAGAGATAGTTTTCTCTTCCAATGAGGCTTTCATGAAGACAAATGCGGAAATCTTCGTATGGTAATTCCTGAAAATCGGCTGGATTTAAATCGACCATATCTTCCTTGAAATGTTGGTCTTCCAGGATGTAGTATCCACTTTTTTCGACAGAATAGATTTTCTTTTGGTATTTAAGTTCGACCAATGCCTTTTGTACAGTGTCTTTGCTGCACTGATAAGCTTGACTAAGTTGCCGTACTGATGGGAGTTTTTGCCCACGTTTATAAGTATGGTTTTCAATAGCTTGGTTAATGTCTGAGATAATTTGCTGGTATTTTGTCATGTCAACTGTCCCCTTACAGATGATTTACTATTAGTATATAGCATTGTTTCAAGTAAGACAAGAACAAACTGTGCAGAGTAGGCAGAGAAGCGAGGCCTGTGTTATAATGAAAGGCATGAAGATTATTTTACCAAATGCTAAAGAATTAAATACAAATATGGATCCACAAGCTTTTCAGGATTTATCTCCAGAAAGTTTGCAAGTTTTATCTGAGCTTGGAAGTAAAGATTCTCAGCAGTTAGCAGATTTTTATAAATTGCCACTGGAAAGAGCGGAGCTGGAGAAAGATCGTTGGACAAGGATAGTGCATGGTCAAGCAAAAACATATCCTGCTTGGCTCTTGTATGATGGATTGATGTATCGTTATATGTATCGAACTGACCTTTCTGACCAGGAACTGTCTTACATGAAAGATCATGTTTATATTGCAACTGGTTTTTATGGATTGATATCTCCATTCTCCCTCATTGCACCTCATCGTTTGGATTTTCAAGGGAGTTTAAAAGTGAGGGGAAAATCATTGAAGCAATTTTGGCGTCCTTATTATGATGCTTGTCTGCAAAACGAAGATGTCATTATTTCTTTGGCATCTTCGGAATTTGAACAAGTTTTTTCTCCTGAAATTCAAAAGAGAATGGTAAGGGTGCTGTTTGTGGAAGAAAAGAATGGCAAGAGGAAAATACATTCCACAATATCCAAAAAGGGGAGAGGCAGATTTTTGTCATGGATGGCAGAGACAAATTGTGTGACCTTGGAACAATTAAAGGAAGCAAGGGTCGACGGTTTTCAGTTTGATGCTATGGCTTCCACTGATAGACAACTTTGTTTTGTAAGAAAGGTGGTTTGATCAAATAAATAAACAATTACGATTATCTAGTTGTAGGTGCAGGTCTGTTCGGTGCAGTCTTTGCTCATGAGGCAGCTAAAAAGGATAAAAAGATCAAGGTTATCGAAAAACGAGACCACATTGCTGGTAACATCTATACAAAAGAAGTAGAAGGAATTCAGGTCCATAAATATTGAGCTCATATTTTCCACACTTCTGAGAAGGTAATTTGGGACTATGTGAATCAGTTTGCGGAGTTCAACCGCTACACAAACACTCCAGTTGCCAACTACAAGGGTGATATTTACAATCTTCCATTCAACATGAATACCTTCAATAAACTGTGGGGTGTGGTTACTCCAGCGGAGGCAGAGGCAAAGATTGCTGAGCAACGTGCTGTTTTGGGAGGAAAAACACCTGAGAGCTTGGAAGAACAAGCCATCTCACTAGTTGGTACAGACATCTATGAAAAATTGATCAAGTCATACACCGAGAAACAATGGGAAAAACCATGTACGGAGTTGCCAGCCTTTATCATTCGTCTTTTGCCCGTGCGTTCGACTTACGACAATAACTATTTTAATGATACTTTTCAAGGTATTCCCATTTGTGGTTACACGCAGATTGTTGAAAAAATGTTGGACCATGACAATATTGATGTGGAGACAAATGTTGATTTCTTTGCCAATAAGGAAGACTATTTAGCGACCTATCCGAAGATTGTCTTTACAGGAATGATTGACGAGTTTTTTGATTACCAACTTGGTGAATTGGAATATCGTAGCCTTCGATTTGAGACAGAAGTATTGGATATGGAAAACTATCAAGGGAATGCAGTTGTGAACTACACAGATAGTGAAATACCATTTACTCGAATCATTGAACACAAACATTTTGAATTTGGTACTCAACCGAAAACCATTATTACACGTGAGTATTCGAAGACCTGGAAACGAGGCGATGAGCCGTATTATCCAGTGAACAATGATCGTAACAACAAACTCTATACTGCTTATAAACGCCTCGCAGAACAACAAGAGAATGTTATATTTGGTGGACGTCTTGGTCATTATCGGTACTATGATATGCATCAAGTCATCGGAGCTGCCTTGCAGTGTGTGAGAAGTGAAGTTGAGTAAATATGACAAATAAAAAAGTACCCAGTTCGCGATTACCGTTGGAAACACGAAAAGGGTACTTTTATACTCTTCGAAAATCAAAAGTAGACGGAGTTGACTTGATTTGATGAACTTTAGTTCTATCTGCGTCTGCGTCATCTAGACTGATTTTGACTTTCATTGAGTATTAAATGTCATTTTAGAAATCACCTTAGGGGATTGATTTGAGTCAACAACCAGAAAATAAGAAAGTAATGTCTTATGCGTCTGGCTTCAAGAAATAGAATGGTTTTTAAATCCGATTATCTTTTGTAGAAAATAGGAATGAACCCAATCTATATTTGTTTCGCTGAAAATGAATAATGCTGATCTTCTAATAGTGCAATGTAAAAGTGGATTTGCGCAGCATGATAATAAGGTAACACATAAATGCCAACTATACCGAAGGTGATAGTAGAAAGTAGGAACCATCCGATGAAATGCAGATCTAACAGAAAGCGTTTCATTTTGTATCCTTTCATTAGGTTCCGACTGTATTTAACGGTAGAAAGAGGATTGCGGTAGTCATTCGTAGTTAATTGATCAAATAAAACTGTCTCAACTTGCGAATAGGCGTAGATTTGAGGTAGATAAACAATCAATCCAATGATCATCAGCAAAAATCCGATGAAAAACAGCATGCCTGTCACACTGAGAATGTCATAGGGAATTTGAACCTCGGTAACGCTCCCTTGTGAAGGGAGAAAACTCGATAAATAGATAATTGAGCCTAAAAAACATACTAGACCGATGTAGAAAATAAGGCCCCAAAGAAATAACAAAATGCGCTTTAAGATGAAAGTAAAGAAAATCTTTTTAAAATGTTCATGTTGAAAAATAGCCAATGAACTGCTCACTCTGTACTCATTCGCTCCCTGTTTAATGCCTTTGAAAAGAGCCCACGTTATAGATAGATATAAAAGGCTCATTAAGAGTCCATAAAAGATAGGAAATAGTATGCTAGACAGTAGGTAACTGAAATGTAGATTGGATCCATCTTGTGACAAGTATACCTCAAGAATAGATTGACGAGTGGATGAGAAAAGTTGGACACTGACGGATATGAGCACTGGAATAAGTGCAATTTGAAAGATGTTGGGAGTATCTTGTAATGTTTTTCTAGCCTTGTCAGTGATTGTAGCAATAGTCAACATAGATATGGTCTCCTTTGATAGACATTGTAACATAATTCTAGATGACAAGCTAGATTTTTTTTGATAGACTGGAAGGTGCTGTGGAAATTAATCGATTCCTTATTTCAAGATAGTTAGAGTAAGTTTTGTTCTTCTCAACTATCAAAACGATTCGTCGGATACACATGGAAATGATACTTGTTTATTTTTCATATGACAGACCAATCGATTAGACCATGCAAGATTAAATTCCTAGGACTGTTTTTCCTAGCGGGAGGTAAATAAAAGATGACAGATGTTCCAATCAAGTATCGCTTGATTAAGAAAGAAAAGCATACAGGTGCTCGTTTGGGTGAAATTATTACCCCACACGGGACCTTTCCAACCCCTATGTTTATGCCAGTTGGGACTCAGGCAACGGTAAAGACCATGTCGCCTGAAGAATTGAAAGAGATGGGATCAGGGATTATCCTATCCAATACCTATCATCTGTGGCTCCGCCCAGGTGACGACTTAGTGGCTCGTGCAGGTGGTTTGCACAAGTTTATGAGTTGGGATCAACCAATTCTGACTGACTCAGGCGGTTTCCAAGTATACTCTCTAGCAGATAGCCGAAATATTACTGAAGAAGGTGTTACATTTAAAAACCATCTCAATGGTAGTAAAATGTTCTTGTCACCTGAAAAAGCTATCTCAATTCAGAACAATCTTGGTTCGGATATTATGATGAGTTTCGACGAGTGTCCGCAGTTTTATCAACCTTACGATTATGTAAAAAAATCGATTGAAAGAACCAGTCGTTGGGCAGATCGTGGTCTTAAGGCTCATCTTCGTCCCCATGACCAAGGCTTATTTGGTATTGTACAGGGTGCTGGTTTTGAGGATCTTCGTCGCCAATCAGCTCATGATTTGGTTAGCATGGATTTTCCAGGATACTCTATTGGGGGATTGGCTGTTGGGGAGACACATGATGAAATGAATGCTGTACTGGATTTCACCACCCCACTATTGCCAGAGAATAAGCCTCGTTACCTCATGGGTGTTGGAGCACCAGATAGCTTGATTGATGGTGTGATTCGTGGGGTTGATATGTTTGACTGTGTACTACCAACACGCATTGCACGTAATGGAACATGCATGACCAGTCAAGGACGTCTTGTGGTTAAAAATGCTCAGTTCGCTGAGGACTTTACACCATTAGATCCAGAGTGCGATTGCTACACATGTAAAAACTACACACGTGCGTATCTCCGTCATTTACTTAAGGCCGACGAGACATTTGGTATTCGTTTGACCAGTTATCACAATCTATTTTTCTTGATTAACCTAATGAAAAATGTCCGTCAAGCAATCATGGATGACAACCTTTTGGAATTCCGTCAAGACTTTATGGAAAAATATGGTTACGGTAAAAACGGACGAAATTTTTAAGATAAAAAGCCTTCTTGGTTGGACTAAGACATTTTTTAGTTACACTTTCTTACAATTTTGTTAGACACGCATACAAATAAATAAAGCATACGATTATGAAACTCTTCGGTAACATGATCGTATGCTTTTATATTAATAATCGGCTTTAAAGCACTTCTATTTAACATCAAAAGGAACTGTTGCCAACGAGCTTTGAGGAGTGAAGAAACGATTGGTTCCCATTAACCTTCAAAATACAAGAGTTCTTTTGGTGTTTTTGTGAAGAGTTCAAATCCAGTTTCTGTGACATAACCGCAGTCTTCAATCCGGACACCAACTTTTCCTGGAATATAAATACCAGGTTCAACTGAGAAGCACATGCCTTCTTTGATAACCAGGTCGTTGCCTTCCATAATAGATGGAAATTCGTGGACACTCATGCCCAAACCATGTCCAAGACGGTGGTTGAAATACTCACCATAACCAGCTTTTTCAATCACTGATCGTGCGGCATAGTCAATTTCACTAGCGGTCACACCAGGCTTGATCATATTAACTGCAGTCATATGAGCCTCTAAAGTTAAGTTGTAAATATCCTGTTTAAACTGGTCTGGCTTACCGACAGCGACTGTGCGCGTCATATCCGAAGTATATCCCAAAGCTTCTACACCTAGGTCGAACAATAGCAGAGCGTCATTTTCGATTTTGTTTGTTGATGGAATTCCGTGTGGGTTAGCGGCATTATTTCCAGTTAAGACCATGGTATCAAAGCTCATTTTTGAAATGCCTTGTTTTTTCATTTCAAATTCAATCTGAGCAATGATATCAGTTTCTGTTACGTTGAGTGAGATATTATCAAAGCCAACTTGCATTGCTTTATCTGCAAATTCACCAGCAACCAACATTTTTTCTATTTCATCACGCGACTTGATCAATTTCATAGTATTGATTAATGGTGTAATATCAGAGAATGGTTGATTGAAGATGGATTGAAGACCATGATAACGTGTTAGGTTTAGGTTGTCAAATTCAGCACCAATCGCTGAGAAATGCTTTTGAGGAAGTTTATTTTTGATGATTTGCCATGGATTTTCTGAATCCATATATCCAGCGACTGGAAAATCAACCGTGGCAACTGCACGCTCCACATCCAAGGCAGGAAGGAAAAGGAGTGATTCATGATCAGGCATGACAAAGAGCAGCATATGGCGCTCATGCGGATCACTAAGGTAACCAGTCAGATAATAAATACTAATTGGATCTGAAAAGATTGCTAAATCTAATTTATTTGAATCGAGGTAATTTTGGACGTGTTGCAATTTTGACATGGCTTTTCCTTTAAAATTTGGTAATCATTTTGAAATTTTCTTTTATTATATAGACTATTGTTTCAAAAAATCAAAAAATTTGCAAGTACAAAGGAAAAAAATACGATTTTCTCTTGAAAGTGGTTTCAAAAAATGATACACTATGATTGAGTGAAAGCGTAATTTTCATAGAAATTTGATTTAAGAAAGGAAGGGTAAATAGATGATGAATACAGACGATACCGTGACGATTTATGACGTTGCGCGTGAAGCTGGTGTGTCAATGGCTACAGTCAGTCGTGTAGTCAATGGTAATAAAAACGTCAAAGAAAACACTCGTAAAAAAGTGTTAGAGGTGATTGATCGATTAGATTATCGCCCAAATGCTGTTGCGCGTGGTTTGGCAAGTAAAAAAACGACAACTGTGGGGGTTGTGATTCCAAATATTGCCAATGTCTATTTTGCAACCTTGGCTAAGGGGATTGATGACATTGCTGATATGTATAAGTATAATATCGTATTGGCAAACAGTGATGAAAATGACGAGAAAGAAATTAATGTTGTCAATACATTGTTTTCTAAGCAAGTTGATGGTATTATCTTCATGGGCTATCATCTGACAGATAAGATTCGTGCGGAATTTTCACGTTCACGCACTCCGATTGTATTAGCAGGTACTGTCGATTTGGAACACCAATTGCCAAGTGTCAATATTGACTACGCAGCTGCAAGTAGTGATGCAGTAAAATTGCTTGCTAAAAATAACAAAAAAATCGCCTTTGTTTCAGGTCCATTGGTTGATGACATCAATGGGAAAATTCGTTTTTCTGGTTACAAAGAGGGACTCCAAGCGAGTGGTTTAGAGTTTAATGAAGGTCTTGTCTTTGAATCAAAATACAAATATGAAGAAGGCTATGCCTTGGCGGAACGTGTCTTGAATGCGGGAGCAACTGCAGCATATGTCGCTGAAGATGAAATCGCTGCCGGTTTGTTAAATGGTATTAGTGATCGTGGTATAAAGGTTCCTGAAGAATTTGAAATCATTACAAGTGATGATTCACAGGTAACAAAATATACTCGTCCAAATCTGACGTCCATCAATCAACCGATTTACGATATTGGCGCAATTGCCATGCGTATGTTGACAAAAATTATGCACAAGGAAGAATTGGATAATCGCGAAGTTATCTTGAATCATGGTATCAAGGAACGTAAATCTACAAAATAAGGATTCAGAAGTCGAACTAATCAGTCGGCTTCTTTTTACTTTTTCAGAAAATAGGTAAGGGATTTCCCTATCTGTTTACGGTTTCACTATTTGAAAAAGTAGTGTATAATACATATATGAGTACAAAGAAATTAGTCATAAACATGTTAAGTTCTAGCGAAAAAGTAAAGGGACAAGGGGTATCAGGGGCCTATAGAGAGCTGATGCACTTATTGCGAGAACGTGGAACAACTAAGCTAGACATTAAAGAAAAACTATTTGTTAAGGCGGATGTAACCCATTACCATACCATAGATCCCATCTTTTTTTTGACGACATTTTTTAAGAAAAGAACAGGGCGACGAGTTGGTTATGTGCATTTTCTTCCTGATACTCTTGAAGGTAGCTTACAAATTCCACGTTTTCTTAATCCTCTTGTATCTTGGTATGTGATTACCTTTTATAATCGTATGGACCAGTTAGTGGTCGTCAATCCGAGTTTCATAGATGATTTAGTGGAGTATGGAATTTCACGCGATAAAATCACTTATTTACCAAACTTTGTAAATCGTGATCAGTGGCATCCTCTTTCTACAGAAGAAGTGCAAGATGTTCGAAAACAGTACGCAATTTCTCCAGATCAATTTGTTGTATTAGGTGCAGGGCAAGTGCAGAGACGAAAAGGAATTGATGACTTTGCACAATTAGCAAGAGAATGTCCAGATGTGATCTTTGTTTGGGCAGGTGGTTTTTCATTTGGTAATATGACTGATGGACATGCAGAATACAAAAAATTAATGGAGCAGCCTCCTAAAAATCTCATTTTCACAGGGATTGTTGATGCAGAAGAAATGCTAAAATTGTATAACATGGCTGATGTTTTCTTTTTACCTAGTTATAGTGAATTATTCCCAATGACGATTTTAGAAGCAGCCAGTTGTGGTACACCCATCATGTTGCGAGACATTGATTTATACAAGGTTATTCTCGAGGGAATGTATTTGCCAGTAAAAAATATGGATGAAATGAAAACGGCTATAGAAACGTTGCAGAATCAACCAAATCAGCTGGTTGAATTGACAAATAAAGCGAGAGAGATTTCTAACTATTATTCTCCGGAATCCTTGCTTGAAAAGTGGCTTGCCTTTTACCAAGAGCAGGCTGATTTAGCTAAATCATAATACATAAAATAGGAGAAAGCATGCGGATTGGATTATTTACAGACACCTATTTTCCACAAGTTTCGGGTGTGGCAACTTCGATTCGAACTCTCAAAACTGAGCTTGAAAAATTAGGTCATACAGTATTTATTTTTACAACAACAGATGAGGGTGTCAATCGCTACGAGGATTGGGATATTATACGTTTACCGAGTGTTCCATTTTTCGCATTTAAAGACCGGCGAGTAGCCTATGCTGGTTTTAAAGATGCCTTAAAGATAGCAAGTCGCTATAGGTTGGACTTGGTTCACACCCATACAGAATTTACCTTAGGTATTCTAGGTAAGATGGTTGCAAAAGAACTACAAGTTCCTGTTGTGCATACCTATCATACTCAATATGAGGATTATGTACACTATATCGCTAAGGGACGGTTGATTCGTCCTGGAATGATAAAATATTTTGCTCGCTCGTTCCTTCATGATTTGGACGGTGTTATTTGTCCGAGTGAAATTGTTGAGGAACTATTAGTACGATACAATGTTCCTATTTCAAAAAGGGTCATACCAACAGGGATTGACTTGGCAAAATTTGATCGCCCTGAAATCTGTCCTTCGGACATTGAGGAATTAAGGGAACAACTGGGCATTGGACCAGATGAAACCATGTTACTCAGCCTATCTCGTATCTCACATGAAAAGAATATTCAGGCTGTTATTAAAGCAATGCCGAACATTTTGGCGGACAATCCAAAGGTAAAACTAGTTATTGTTGGTGGTGGGCCATATGAGACAGCTTTGCAGGATATGATTGTTGAATTGAGACTGACAGATTCTGTTCAGATGACGGGAATGGTTGCACCAAGTGATACAGCTCTGTATTATAAAGCTGCCGATTTTTTTATTTCGGCTTCAACAAGTGAGACCCAAGGGTTGACTTTTTTAGAGAGCTTGGCAACGGGAACTCCCATTATCGCTCACTCGAATCCCTATTTGTCTAATGTTATCACTGATAAGATGTTTGGAACGCTATTTTTACATGAAGAGGAACTTTCAGATGCAGTCATTGAAGCAATTGTCATGACCCCTCCTATGAATCCTCATGTTTTGGAAAAAAAATTATATGAAATTTCCGCGACTAACTTCGGACGCAGAGTGTTTGAATACTATCTCGATTTGAAAATTTCATATGATTTCAAAAAAGAGCATACAAATCAAGATAGTGTGGCTGAAGTATTGTTAAAAGAAGCCATTTATTTACCACGTAAAGCAGTAGTCAAATCAACAGATACTACAGCAAGGATGCTAAAAAAATCTGTTGAACAGGTGAAGTCTATTCGGAATTTCTTTGATTAATTTGGAGGGTTCAAATGGAAAGATTACAAAAGGAGAGTTGGGAGAGTCTGGCTGTAGTAGCCCTTATTATACTATTCATGTATGCAGGTATTTACCTGATTGCCTTTCATCTGATTAGTGACACCATGCTTTCTAAGGAGCTGGTGGTCGGGAATATATTGCTCTATACTCCCATTGTGTTGTTCCTAACGGGTCTTCTTTGTGGATTTTTAAACGGCTTTTCTCTTAGCCTTCTTGCCTTGGTTTTACTGCTTTATCCTGTAACCATCTTTTTCTTTAAGGAATGGATTATTCTCTACCAGATTGTCTACACCTTATGTGCTCTGATTGGAAATGGGATAGGAGCTCTGCTATTTACACAAAGGAAAAAAATGAAGAAAAATCCTTGAAAAATCAGGAAATCCTGATATAATAGCTGTTAGAGACTTATCAATTCTAGGAAATCTTTGAGAGAGTGGGCGTTTGGTGAAAGTACACAGAGGATAGAATTGACACTACTCGGTATGATTTTATGCAAACATAAAAGGGTGGTTCCCTTATCGCCAAACATGAGGTCTATGACACTTTTTTGTCGTAGATAAATGAAGGTGGAACCACGTTACGACGTCCTTTTGCAAGGACGTCGTATTTTCTTTTTTGACAAAACAAGGAGATGAAGTTGACCAGCATTCCACAAGAAACGATTGACCGTTGCCTAGCCATTCGCAAGGCTTACAAAGAATTGGAAGTCAAGCACCACGATAAAGAGTGGTCCATTGAGGAGTGAAACAGTCTGGGGATAGACTGTTTCAGCTCGACAACTTAAAATAAAGAATTGTTGACCAACGATATTGGTAACATGAACCGTCTGATTATGACCAAGCAGGGCCGTTACTATGATGAAACACCCTATAGCTTAGAGCATAAAATGGCTGAAAATATCTAGTGGTTGATTGAACTGGCTGACCGCCTGGATATTGATTTTCAAAAAGAAATGGAAACCTTTTTAACTCAGAAAGAAGAGTTATTGGGGATTAAAAAATAAATAAAAAAATAGAAAGGACTAGGGTCTCCGTATTTGGTTGAACTGAATACGGGCTACGGACTGGGCCAAAAAGATAAACGAGAACTAGATGCTTGCGTCGTCGTTTTGTTTCCTATTTTGTCTGTGTCCGCTTAACACCCTTTATATCTTATATTATGATTAACATTACTTTCCCAGATGGTGCTGTTCGTGAGTACCAAGCTGGTGTGACTACTTTTGAAATTGCGGAGAGCATCAGCAAGTCTTTGGCGAAAAAGGCTCTTGCTGGTAAGTTTAATGGTAAATTGATTGACACTACTCGTGCTATTGAAGAGGACGGTACGCTTGAAATCGTAACGCCTGACCATGAGGATGCCTTGGACATCTTGCGTCACTCAGCGGCGCACTTGTTTGCCCAAGCAGCTCGTCGGCTTTTCCCAGACATCAAGTTGGGTGTTGGTCCAGCTATTCAGGACGGTTTTTATTACGATACGGACAATGCAGCAGGTCAGATTTCAAATGAAGACCTGCCACGTATTCAGGAAGAAATGGCTAAAATTGTCAAAGAGAATTTCCCTTCAGAACGTCGTGAGGTAACTAAGGAAGAAGCTCTTGAAATTTTCAAAAATGATCCTTACAAGTTGGAATTGATTCAAGAACACTCGGATGACGAGGGCGGTTTGACCATCTATACCCAAGGCGAATACGTTGACCTCTGCCGTGGGCCACACGTTCCGTCAACAGGTCGTATCCAGATTTTTGAATTGCTCAACGTGGCAGGTGCTTACTGGCGTGGTAAGAGCGAAAATCCAATGATGCAACGTGTGTATGGTACAGCTTGGTTTGACAAAAAAGATCTCAAAGCATACCTGCAAATGCGTGAAGAGGCCAAAGAGCGTGACCACCGTAAACTTGGTAAGGAATTGGATCTTTTCATGATTAGCCAAGAAGTTGGTCAAGGTTTGCCATTCTGGTTGCCAAATGGAGCGACTATCCGTCGTACCTTGGAGCGTTACATCACAGACAAGGAATTGGCTTCAGGTTACCAGCACGTTTATACGCCACCTTTGGCTTCTGTCGAACTCTACAAGACCTCAGGTCACTGGGATCATTATTCAGAAGACATGTTTCCAACTATGGACATGGGTGACGGTGAGGAGTTTGTGCTTCGTCCGATGAACTGTCCGCACCACATTCAAGTTTATAAAAATCATGTGCGTTCTTACCGCGAATTGCCAGTGCGTATCGCTGAGCTTGGGATGATGCACCGCTATGAGAAATCTGGTGCTCTTACAGGTTTGCAACGGGTACGTGAGATGACTCTTAACGACGGTCATATTTTCGTGACACCTGAGCAAATCCAAGAAGAGTTCAAAAAAGCACTTCAGTTGATTATCGAAGTGTACGCAGATTTCAACCTAAACGACTACCGTTTCCGTCTGTCATATCGTGACCCAGAAGACAAAGAGAAGTACTATGACAACGATGAGATGTGGGAAAATGCCCAGCGTATGTTGAAAGATGCTATGGATGAAATGGGCGTAGACTACTACGAGGCAGAGGGGGAAGCAGCCTTTTACGGTCCAAAATTGGATATTCAGGTGAGAACTGCCTTAGGTAATGAGGAGACACTGTCAACCATTCAGTTGGACTTCCTCTTGCCAGAACGTTTTGCTTTGACCTACATTGGTGCTGATGGTGAAGAACACCGCCCAGTTATGATTCACCGTGGTGTTATCTCAACTATGGAACGCTTCACAGCCATTTTGATTGAAACCTACAAGGGCGCCTTCCCAACTTGGTTAGCTCCAACCCAAGTGACTATGATTCCAATCTCTGTGGAAGCTCACTTGGATTATGCTTGGAAGGTTGCAAAAGAATTGCAAGACCGTGGTGTTCGCGTACACGTGGATGAACGTAACGAGAAGATGCAGTACAAGATTCGTCAGAGTCAGACCAGCAAGATTCCATACCAGCTCATCGTTGGTGACAAGGAAATGAAAGATAATGCTGTCAACGTTCGTCGCTACGGAAGTAAGGCAACGCAAACTCAGTCTGTTGCAGAATTTGTGGACCATATCCTAGCAGATATTGCTCGTAAGTCAAGACCAGCTGAAGAAGAATAAATAAAGCAAGAAGTCCGAATGGGCTTCTTTTTTGACAGCAAAAAAATCCCAACCAACTGGCTGGGAGAAATCTTACTCTATGCTGCTCGCCCAAGACTTAGCCACATAACGTGACAGACTTGAAATGGCAAAATTGATAACAAAGTAGATGAGAGCAACAATGAGGTAAAGGGCAAAAACTTGTTCTGCTTCAAAGTAGCGTCCCATGAGGATTTGACTAGAACCAAAGAGTTCTTGCAGGGCGATAACGGAATAGAGAAAACTAGTGTCCTTGATGACCGTTACAATCTGCGAGATGATGGCTGGCAGCATTTTGCGAATAGCCTGAGGCATAATGATATAGACCATGATTTGTACAGGGGTAAAACCCTGTGACAAACCAGCTTCGGTCTGGCCCGGTCCGATGGCGTTTAGACCGCCGCGGATAATCTCGGCCATGGCTGCCGTGGTAAAAATAGTAAAAGCAGTAATACCAGCAGGCGTTGACTTCATTTGGAAGACTAGGAAAACTGTGAAAATCCACAGCAAGTTTGGGACATTACGCACAAATTCAATATAGATGGTTGCAATCCACTTGAAAATTGGATTTTTCCCATTACGCATGATGGCTAAAATCATTCCGAAAAGAATGGATAGGATCACCGAAATACTTGAAATATAGACTGTTAACTTCAAACCACTCCACAAGAGTTGGAAGGTTGAAGGTTTGAGTAATTCTAAAACATAATTCATCGTTCAACCTCCTTTTAGTGTGAAAAGGCTGACTTATTCTTTTCTTCAATGCGTCGGCCCCAGCTTGCAACAGGGAAGCACATGATGAAGTAAAGGAAAGCAGCACCAGCAAAGGCTGGGATGTAGTTAGCATTCATGGCAGACCAAGATTTTGTCATAAACATAATATCAGCTCCTGAGATGATGGCAACAGTGGCAGTATTCTTAATCAAGTTCACGACTTGGTTGGTCAAAGGTGGCAGAATGGTCGGAATGGCCTGTGGCAAAATGATAATCCACATGGTTTCAGCTTGAGTAAATCCTTGTGAAAGTGCAGCTTCTGTTTGACCAGTTGGCACAGCTTCAATCCCTGCACGAATGACCTCTGCAATATAGGCACCGTGATAGAGTCCCACGCAGATAACAGCTGTCCAGTAGATGGACGGCATGAGAACATAATTTGAAATCAGCGGAAGTCCATAATAAACAATCATGAACTGAACCAAAAGCGGCGTATTCTGATAGTATTCAACATAGACACGTGCGATGATTTTTAAAACTTTATTTTTACTTGAAGAGAGACTACCAAAGACAATTCCTAAAAACATGGCCATGATAAAGGCTCCGACAGAAATGGCTAAGGTAAAGAGAAATCCTTGGAAAAAAATTGGAAAATCCTTGAAATAACTGACCCAATTCTCCCAAGCGTAAGGACTAGTTGTTAAAACTGTCATATTGTTCACCTTTCTATTCGTCAGTTTCTGTGACTGGTTCTAGACCATTGGCATCATAGAAGGCCTGAAGAGTACCATCGGAAGTCCATTTTTCAACAAGGCTGTTTAAGTAGTTGTTAAGGTCTTTGTTAGATAATTTAGTAACAATTCCATAATCAGAAGCTGAGAAGCTAAAGTCCATTAGTTCTGATTTTGAGCCAATGTAACCGGATAGAATGGATTGGTCAACAGAGAAGGCATCAGTTCTATGTGCTCTAAGGGATACGGAGAGTTCCGGATAGGAACCGAGTTCAGCAAAGTTTACTGCAATGCCATACTTATCTGCCAATTCAGAGACGAGGGTACGTGTAATGGAACCCTGAGCTACTCCGATTGTCTTTCCATTTAGGTCGGTAAAGGTCTTAATTCCACTATCCTTATTGACCAAGAAGCCAACGGCATCTGTGTAGTAAGGAGTTGTGAAATTGTAGAGTAACTTGCGTTCTTCTGTGATGGTGAAGGTTGCGATGACCAAATCCACTTGACCATTATCGAGAAGTGGTCCACGTGTTTGGGCAGTAACCGGAGTGAATTCAATATCTACACCTAATTCGTCTGCGATTCTGCGAGCAATGTCAATCTCCAATCCTTCAAATTCACCAGAATCTGGGTTCTTGTAGCCAAAGTTTGGAACATCCTGTTTGACACC
This sequence comes from Streptococcus sp. VTCC 12905, assembly GCF_049893385.1. Classification (NCBI taxonomy): domain Bacteria; kingdom Bacillati; phylum Bacillota; class Bacilli; order Lactobacillales; family Streptococcaceae; genus Streptococcus; species Streptococcus sp. VTCC 12905. Next base: position 49,583 of record NZ_JBMVJC010000002.1, read on the forward strand.
AACTCGGAGAACACCTCTCTCGATTATTGCCTGAACTTGGTCACTGTTCGATAATTCTGTAGGGGTATCTGTTTGCGCAATGGGCTGTTTAACTACGAATAGGAGTATGGCTACTAGGACTAGTAGTGGAAATGTCAGAAAGAGAGTATGATTCTTCTTTTTCATAGGTACCTCCTATAACTTTACCTTATCAGATTCGTGGTTGATGATCTTACTGAGGAATTGCTTAGCTCTTGGTTCGGTTGGGTTTTCAAAGAATCCATTGACATCGGTCGTGTCTACCAAAACCTCTCCCTCAGCCATAAAGATAATACGGTCAGCAACCTCACGTGCAAAGCTCATTTCATGCGTTACAACAATCATGTTCATCCCATCTCGCGCTAATTTTTGCATTACCGCTAAAACATCACCGATGGTTTCTGGATCGAGGGCAGAAGTTGGTTCATCAAACAACAAAAGTTCAGGTTGCATAGCCAATCCACGTGCAATTGCGACACGTTGTTTTTGTCCGCCAGATAGCATAGCAGGATAGGAATCTTTTCTATCCCAAAGGTTAACAAACTCGAGGTATTTTTGAGCAGTTTTTTCAGCAGTTGCCTTATCAATACCTAAGACCTTTGTCGGAGCTAGGGTAACATTTTCTAAAACTGTCTTGTGTGGATAGAGATTAAAATGCTGGAAGACCATACCGACTTCTTTACGTAAGGCAACTAATTCTTTGATGGACGTAGAAGAAATATCATGACCATTGACGACCAATTGACCTTCATCGATTGCTTCTAAACCATTGATAGTTCGGATGAGTGTCGATTTTCCTGAACCAGATGGTCCGAGCAATACGACAACCTGTCCAGGTTCAAATTTCAAGTTTATATTGCGTAAGGCGTGGTAGTCGCCGTAGTATTTATTTACATTTTTAAAATCTACTAATGCCATAAGTGTCTCCTTCAATAAAAAACATGGTATTAGTATCATATCATTGCAATCATTAAATGTCAAGCAAATTCAGACAATTTAATAAATAGCATGTCATAAAACGTAACATAAGATTATGTGCACATCTTGTAAAATGAAATTTTTAAATAAGTTTGATATAATAGATAAAAGATAATAAAGATAATAAAGATAATAAAGATAATAAAGATAATAAAGGTAATAAAAAATGAAGAAAATTTTAATTGTTGATGATGAGAAACCAATCTCGGATATTATTAAGTTCAATATGACACGTGAAGGATATGAGGTAGTTACTGCGTTTGATGGACGTGAGGCGCTTGATATTTTTGAAGCAGAGTTTCCAGACATTGTTATTTTAGATTTAATGCTTCCAGAAATAGATGGATTAGAAGTAGCACGGACGATTCGAAAAACAAGTAATGTTCCTATTTTAATGTTGTCAGCTAAAGATAGTGAGTTTGATAAAGTTATTGGGCTTGAAATTGGTGCGGATGACTATGTGACAAAGCCATTCTCAAACCGTGAATTACAGGCACGTGTAAAAGCTCTTCTTCGTCGAAGTGAATTGGCTGAGACGCAAGGAGCAGTTGAATCATCTGGTACTCCAGAATTGGTAATCGGTGATTTGGTAATTGTTCCAGATGCTTTTGTAGCTAAGAAACATGGAAAAGAACTTGAACTAACACACCGTGAATTTGAATTATTGTATCATTTGGCCAAGCACATTGGGCAAGTCATGACGCGAGAGCATCTACTTGAGACTGTTTGGGGATATGATTATTTTGGAGATGTACGTACTGTGGACGTGACAGTTCGACGCTTGCGTGAAAAAATTGAAGACACTCCAAGTCGTCCGGAATACATCTTGACACGCAGGGGAGTAGGTTATTTTATAAAAGCTTATGATTAATCAATTACGCTATCTAATTACAACAGCTGAATTTTGGTTTGTTGTTATTTTGATCGGATTTCTAATGGCGTTGACAGTATTGTTGATAGAAAACTATCGTGACAATAAGCAGATTCAATTACTCAATAAAAAAGTTGGCGCCTTGATAGATGGTAATTACTCTGATGTATTGGATTTACGAGGAAGTCCAGAGATTACCGAAATGGCAAATTCACTGAATGATTTGTCAGAAGTAATCCGTTTAACGCACGATAACCTAGAACAAGAAAAAATCCGGCTCAGTTCCATTCTTTCCTACATGAGTGATGGAGTCATTGCTACAGATCGTATTGGCCGAATTATCATGGTCAATGATATGGCGCAGAAACAACTGGGGTTAAAAGATCATAAACAGGAGCAATATTTTTTACTTGATGTTCTAGAACTTCAAGACCAATATAGTCTGCGTGAGTTGCTATCTCAAACACCTGAAATCGTCTTAGAAAAAGTTAATGAGAATCAAGAATTACTGACCTTACGAGCTAATTTTGCAACGATTAGGAGTGAAAGTGGGCTCATATCAGGGTTGGTTGTTGTCCTACATGATATGACGGAGCAGGCCAAGGAGGAACGTGAGCGCAGACTGTTTGTTTCTAATGTCAGTCACGAATTGCGTACACCGTTGACCTCGGTTAAATCATATTTGGAAGCCTTGGATGAGGGAGCTCTGACCGAATCGGTTGCCCCAAGTTTTGTCAAGGTATCCTTAGATGAAACCAACCGGATGATGCGGATGATTACAGATCTTTTAAGTTTATCTCGCATTGATAATCAGGTTGGAGAGATGGATGTAGAGTTAATCAATTTTACAGCCTTTATCACTTTTATCTTGAATCGCTTTGATCAGATGAAGAATTCTGATGTTGGTAAGACCTACGCTATTATTCGTGATTACCAGATTAGTCCAATTTGGGTTGAAATTGATACCGATAAGATGACGCAGGTACTGGATAATATTTTGAATAATGCTATCAAGTATTCTCCAGATGGGGGAAACATTACCTTTAGTATGAAAACGACAGATAGTCAGCTTATTCTTTCTATTTCAGATGAAGGTTTGGGAATTCCTAAAGCTGATTTACCTAAAATATTTGACCGTTTCTATCGAGTTGATAAAGCGCGTTCGAGAGCCCAAGGGGGCACAGGTTTAGGTTTGGCGATTGCAAAAGAGATTGTAAAGCAACACAAAGGTTTCATTTGGGCTAAAAGTGAGTATGGACATGGTTCGACATTTACGATTGTCTTACCATATAGTAAGGATATTGCACTGGATGAGTGGGAAGAGGTTGCTGAGGAAGAATAGGGGAGTATGATCGGAACTGGTTTTAATTATAGTATTTTAGCATCCGGGTCTAGTGGAAATTGTTTTTATTTGGAAACGGATAAAAAGAAAATTTTAGTGGATGCAGGTTTATCGGGAAAAAAAATCACTAGTCTTTTGGCAGAAATTGACCGAAAACCAGATGAGATTGATGCCATTTTAGTCACCCATGAACATAGCGATCATATCCATGGTATAGGAGTGTTAGCTCGTAAATATGGTATGGATATTTATGCCAATGAATTGACCTGGCAGGCAATGGAAAGCAAGCTGGGCAAAATTGATGTCGCCCAAAAACACATTTTTGAATTGGGCTCAATGAAAACTTTTGGAGACCTAGATATTGAGTCATTTGGTGTCAGCCACGATGCTGCTTGTCCGCAGTTCTACCGTTTTATGAAAGATGATAAATCCTTTGTTATGTTGACGGATACTGGTTATGTTAGTGACCGAATGGTGGGTATTGTGGAAAATGCAGATGCCTATTTGATTGAATCCAATCATGATGTTGAAATCCTTCGTTCGGGTTCTTATTCTTGGAATTTGAAGCAACGGATTTTGTCGGATAAAGGGCATCTTTGTAACGAAGATGGTGCTGATGCCATGATTCGTTCGCTCGGAAATCGGACCACTAAGATTTACCTAGGGCATCTATCAAAGGAAAATAATATCAAGGAACTGGCACATATGACTATGGTTAACCAATTGGCACAAGCTGATTTAGGTGTTGGTACAGATTTTCAAATTTATGATACTTCGCCAGATACAGCGACTGTATTGACCAAGATTTGATAGATAGAAAGATCCGTAAAAGGTCGTGTTCGCACGGCTTTTTTTGTTTTTTTGCGATGAAGTGAAAAGAGGAAAAATGATATAATAATTCGCGCTATTATTTCAAATTTATTCACTGTTACTAGTAGAATTGAAAAGACTTATATTGGAGACGATTTTATTGTGGAGGAAGATTATTGTATGGAGAAAATATTTCTTGAAAGGGAGGCTAAGGCTAAAAATTATGATTTTCCTGTGGTATAATAAGAAGAATATTTCTAGAATGAGGTTTGTCTTTTGAAAAAAAAGAATCATCAATCAACTGGTAATGCAAGAAATATGATTCCAATTCGATTAAATATTTTATTTGGAGTCGTCATTTTATTATTTACAGTGCTGATTGTTCGGTTGGCAGATATGCAGATTGTGCATCATGATTTTTATAGTAATAAATTAGCAACTGCTAGTCAGAAAGTAGTCACTAAAAGTTCTGTTCGAGGACTGATTTACGATGCCAAAGGAAAGCCTTTGGTTGAAAATCAGATACAACAAGTAGTGTCCTTTACGCGCTCCAATAAAATGACTGCTGAGGAAATGAAGCAGGTTGCTAAAAATTTACTTCAATGGGTCACAGTGTCGGATGTCAGTGTTTCAGATCGGGATAAAGCTGACTACTATTTGGCAGATCAAACAGTCTACCAGGAAGTGCTAAATAAACTTCCTAAAGAGCAACGATTCGATGCAGATGGCAATTATTTAAGTGAATCAGAAATCTATACAAATGCTGTTGCTAGTTTAACGCCTGAACAGTTAAACTACTCTGATGAAGAGTTGAAAGCAATTGAACTATTTACGCAGATGAATGCTGCATCTTATTTTGAAACAGTCAATCTTGTCACAGACAGCCTTACCGCTGAGCAGGTGGCTTTGATTGTAGCGAATTCTGATCAACTTGAAGGAATTTCAACTACAAATAACTGGCAACGGAGTATTTTAGATACCTCCTTAAGCTCGATTATAGGGACTGTAACAAGCGAACAGGCAGGTTTACCAGCTGAGGATGCCGATTATTATTTGTCAAAAGGATATTCTGCGAATGACCGCGTGGGAACTGCCTATCTTGAAAAACAGTATGAAGAAGTCCTGCAGGGTCAACGTGAGAAGAAAGAAATTAATTTAGACAGAAATGGTAACGTCGAGAGTATTGAAACCATTCAAGAAGGACAACAGGGAAACAATATTAAGTTGACCATTGACTTGGCCTTTCAAGATGGCGTCAATGCGATTCTAAAAAAATATTTTGAGAGTGAGTTGTCAACGGGAAGTGCACTGTATTCGGAAGGTGTTTATGCAGTTGCATTAAATCCTTCTACAGGTGCAGTGCTTGCTATGTCTGGATATAGTCACGAAAAAGGCTCAAGTACCATTACCGAAGATGCTCTTGGAACGATTACGAGTGTCTTTACACCTGGTTCAATTGTCAAAGGTGCTACAATTAGTTCTGGATGGGAAAATGGGGTTATCAGTGGCAACCAAGTACAATTAGATGAGCCGATATATTTTGCAGGTTCAGCTCCGATTACATCTTGGTACGGTGCTTACGGTAGTTTTAATATTGATGCTACTCAGGCTTTGGAATATTCATCAAACGCTTATATGGTTAAGATTGCTTTGGGACTACTTGGGCAAACCTATTCTGCAAATATGTATTTGAATGATGGGGAATCTTTGACAAATGCCATGACAAAACTGCGGTCAACTTTTGCAGAATATGGTCTTGGTGCTTCTACAGGGATTGATCTTCCACTTGAATCCACTGGTTTTTTACCTGATGAATATAGCACAGCGAACTTCATTACCAACGCATTTGGTCAGTTCGACAACTATACACCAATGCAAATGGCACAGTATGTGTCAACAGTTGCCAATAAAGGAACTCGCATTTCACCACATTTGGTTGAAGGGATTTATGGCAATACGGACCAAGGTGGGCTTGGAGACCTGATTGAATCCGTTTCAGTAAAAGAGTTAAATCAGGTAAATATTTCTGAGGACGAAATGGCCATTCTTCGACAAGGATTTTATCAAGTGGTAAATGGAAATGGTCAATTTAATACAGGTAGTGCAATTGGCCAAGGAGCAAGTGTGACAATCAGTGCGAAAACTGGTACGGCAGAAACTTATACAACAACTCCTTCAGGTGAAGTCGTAACAGCAGTAAATACAAACGTAGTGGCCTATGCACCGAGTGACAATCCCCAAATTGCTGTTTCGGTGGTGCTACCAAACTTAACAAATCAATCATCTATGACAACAAAAACGATTATGCGTGAAATAATCAACTTATACCAATCAATGTATCCCATGAACTAAGGAGGCCTATGCTCTACCCTACACCCATTGCAAAGCTAATTGATAGTTATTCTAAATTACCCGGTATTGGTATCAAAACTGCCACTCGTCTAGCATTTTATACAATTGGTATGGAGGATGATGTCGTTAATGAATTCGCCAAAAATTTATTGGCAGCCAAGCGAGATTTATCTTATTGCTCGATTTGTGGTAATCTGACGGACCAAGACCCTTGTGCTATTTGTCAGGACTCAACGAGAGATCAATCTACAATTTTGATTGTAGAGGATAGTCGGGATGTTACGGCTTTGGAAAATATTCAAGAATATCACGGTCTCTATCATGTTTTGCATGGCTTGATTTCGCCAATGAATGGTATCGGACCAGATGATATTAATTTGAAATCCCTCCTCACTCGTCTGATGGACAATGAGGTTACAGAAGTTATTGTGGCGACAAATGCAACTGCGGATGGTGAGGCGACTTCAATGTATATTTCTCGTGTGCTTAAACCTGCTGGAATAAAAGTAACCCGATTAGCTCGAGGTCTAGCAGTTGGAAGTGATATTGAATATGCCGATGAAGTTACTCTACTGCGAGCAATCGAAAACAGAACAGAGTTGTAGACGAATGGCTGGTTGACTCATAATCATTCGAATTTACCTTAGGTCAATTTCGAGTGGTTAAAATATGCTATACTAATAGAGAAACTATTGACACAGGAAGGATTGAATATGTCAAAAGAAACCTTGATTTTACTTTATGGTGGACGTTCAGCAGAACGTGAAGTATCTGTTTTATCCGCAGAAAGCGTTATGCGCGCCATCAATTATGATAATTTTTTTGTCAAAACCTATTTCATTAGTCAGACAGGGGACTTTATTAAGACGCAAGAGTTTTCTCAAACACCGTCTGCCGATGAAAAACTCATGACAAATGCGACAATTATTGAAGAACAAAAAATCCGTCCGAGCGATATCTATGAAAAAAAGGCAGTCGTTTTCCCAGTTCTTCATGGGCCAATGGGAGAAGATGGCTCTATTCAAGGCTTCTTGGAAGTGCTTCGTATGCCTTATGTTGGCACCAATATTTTATCTTCTAGCGTTGCCATGGATAAGATTACAACCAAGCGCGTACTAGAATCAGCTGGCATTGCCCAAGTACCTTATGTGGCAGTTATCGAAGGTGAGAATATTGCGGAAAAGATTGCAGAGATTGAAGAAAAGTTGACTTATCCGGTCTTTGTAAAACCTGCTAATATGGGTTCCAGCGTTGGTATCTCTAAAGCTGAAGATTTAGCTGGCCTACATGCAGCTCTAGACTTAGCATTTAAGTATGATAGTCGTATCCTTGTTGAGCAAGGTGTCAACGCCCGTGAGGTTGAAGTTGGTCTTTTGGGAAATGCTGACGTGAAAACCACACTTCCTGGCGAAGTAGTCAAAGACGTTGCCTTTTATGACTATGATGCCAAGTACATTGATAACAAAATCACAATGGATATTCCAGCCCAAATTGACGAATCAATTATGGCTATCATGCGAGAAAATGCTGCCAAGGCCTTTCGTGCAATCGGTGGTTGTGGACTTTCTCGCTGTGATTTCTTCTTGACAGAAGACGGCGATATCTTCCTCAACGAGCTCAACACCATGCCAGGCTTTACCCAGTGGTCCATGTATCCACTCCTTTGGGACAATATGGGCTTAGCTTACCCAGATTTGATTGAAGAGCTTGTTCGATTGGCCAAAGAAATGTTTGAAAAACGTGAAAGTCATTTAATATAAAACAAGGAAAAGATTGGAAATTTTACCAATCTTTTTTTATTTCATTTTCTAAATCTTTTTCTTGCAAAGGGTTGCAAAAAGGAATAAAATGGAACATGTTCTGGAGGTGTTTATGTATCAAACGACAGTAAAAGGGAAAGGTCTGTTTCAGGCAATTTCTCAAGGTTATGGTGAACCGGTTCATACCTTTGGTGTGACGGAGAAGGGGGAGACTCCCGTTAGTCTAGTCAACATTGGCTTAGCTGCCTGCGTCACCATGTGTGTCCAGGGTTATTATGCCAGCAAAGAAGGCAATAAAACTATGCCTGTTCAGGTGGAGAGTCGTTTGGATAATGAGCACATTGAAGTGTTGGTTGGAATCGGAGAGGAGGTCTCTTCGGAAAAGCAGGAAAAGATTCTTGCATACGTTGAACAAAAGTGTAAAGTTAAAGCTCTTTTAAAAGAAAGTATTATATTTGAGGCAAAATTTTATGTCTTAGAAAGTGTGGAGTAAGATGTTTTTAGCAATTGAAGAGATGCGGCAGAATAAACTGCGTTATGGCTTGATTTTAGGATTGTTAATTCTAATTTTCTACCTTGTCTTTTTCCTGACTGGTTTGGCTTATGGTCTCATGCAGGAAAATAAAACAGCAGTTGATAAATGGCAGGCGGATTATGTCTTGCTTAATTCAGAAAGCAATCGCTTGATTACAGCGTCAAAAATTGATACAGCTTTGCTTGACCAAGTAGATGCTGGTGACAAGGCCTTGATTCGCCAACAGGCAGGAGTTGCATATGTGGATAAAGATGCTGCAACTGATGAAAAAGAGAATGTCAATATCTTTGCGGTTGAAACAGATAGTTTTATCGTACCGAATATTGTAGAAGGTCGTTTGTATGAAAAAACTGGAGAAGTCGTTGTAGACAAAACTATGTCAGAGGTAGAAGGTTTTGGAATTGGAGATCAAATCTATCTGTCAGGTTCTGATGAAAAAGTGACTATTGTTGGGTATACAGATAATGCTTATTTTGGCGTGGCACCTGTCGTTTATATGGATTTTGATGCATTTTCAGAATTAATGCAGGCAGATAAGCAACAGGCAGCTACTAGTAGTCTGGCCAGTGCCATTGTCATTCGTGGAGATGCCTCCTCAGTACCGGATGAGTTGGAAAAAGTTGCCATTAAAGATTTCATTGAAAATCTGCCAGGATATAAGGCTCAAAATATGACATTCGGCTTTATGATTGGTTTCTTGGTCGTCATTTCTGCTATTGTGATTGGTATTTTTATCTTTGTTTTGACAACACAGAAATCTCCGATTTTTGGTTTGATGAAAATTCAAGGTCTTTCAAATGGCTATATCTCAGGTTCTGTACTGGCTCAAACCTTCCTTCTGGCTGGTTTGGGAACTGTCGTTGGATTGGCTGGAACGTATTTGTCATCCCTTGTCTTGCCAAGCGCTGTGCCATTTGAAAATAACTGGACCTTCTATATCGTAATCGGTCTAGCTCTTGTAGTATTTGCCCTATTAGGTGCTAGTTTCTCTGTACGTTCTATCTTTAAGGTAGATCCATTACAAAATTTATCTTAGGAGGTTGTTATGAAAACACTTATTTTTGAAAATATTAGTAAAACCTTCCAAGACGGTAGTCAAACTATTACAGCTCTCAAACCAACTAATTTTAGTATTGAAGAAGGTGAGTTTGTTGCAATCATCGGACCGTCCGGGTCTGGGAAATCAACTTTTTTGACCTTGGCAGGAGGTCTACAAACACCAACAACAGGTCGTGTGTTAATCAATCAATCAGACTACTCTGATCTACCAGAAAAGAAACGTGCTCAACTACGCTATAAGGATATTGGCTTTGTCTTGCAGGCTTCTAATTTGATTCCATTTTTGACAGTCGAAAAGCAATTAACCTTGGTTGATAAGGTCAATAAGAAAGCCAACCCAAACAAACATCAAGAACTTCTGGCAGATTTGGGAGTGGCCCATCTTAAAAACAAGTTCCCTAAGGATTTGTCAGGTGGAGAACGTCAGAGGGTAGCAATTGCACGTGCACTCTACAATGACCCAGCCTTGATTCTAGCCGATGAACCGACGGCCAGCCTAGATAGTAACCGGGCCTTTGAAGTAGTGGAACTTCTAGCTAAAGAAGCAAAGGAACGAAATAAATCCATCATCATGGTGACACATGACCAGCGCATGATAGAAAAATGCGACAAGGTATATGAGATGAAAGATGGTATCCTCACTCAAGTTCGGTAAAAAGTGGTATAATGGAAAGAGCGAAAGCTCTTTTTTAGTTTATTGGAGAAAACCATGAAATTAACCCTACACGAAGTTGCTCAGGTCTTGGGCGCAAAAAACGATATTAGTCTTTATCCCGATACAGCACTCAACAAGGTCGAGTTCGATAGCCGTTTCGTCACAACTGGTGACCTCTTTGTTCCCCTCAAGGGAGCGCGTGACGGTCATGACTTTATTCCTGTGGCTTTTGAAAATGGCTGTGCGGCAACCTTGTCTGAAGTCAGCCTTGATGTTCCTCACATTCTAGTAGAGGACTGCTTGGCTGCGCTTCAACAATTAGCGGCCTACTACCTAGAGAAAACGGAGGTAGAAGTCATTGCTGTGACAGGCTCAAACGGTAAAACAACCACCAAGGATATGATTCATGATATCCTTGCAACTACATACAAGACTTACAAAACACAAGGCAACTATAACAACGAAATCGGTCTGCCTTACACTGTTCTCCATATGCCAGATGATACAGAAAAACTGGTATTGGAAATGGGGCAGGACCACTTGGGAGACATTCATCTCCTATCTGAAATTGCCAAACCAACTCTATCAGTTATTACCCTTTTTGGAGAAGCCCATCTGGAATTTTTCGGCTCACGAGAAGAGATTGCCAAAGGAAAATTACAGATTGCGGATGGAATGGAGCCAGGTAGTAAACTCTTGATCCCAGCAGATCCGATTGCGGATAAGCTCTTGCCGAGCCATGTGGATCTCGTTCGTTTTGGTGAACAGGGAGATTTGCAAGTAACAAGTTTGGTTGAATCGAAGGATAGCCTGACCTTCACCGTAAACTTTATGGACGGAGACATTTTCCTCCCAGTAACGGGCAAGTACAATGCCACCAATGCCATGGTAGCAAGCTATGTGGGCAAAATCTTGGGTGTGTCTGATGAGGCAATCACCTCAGCCCTAGCAAGTCTTAACTTGACCCGCAACCGCACCGAATGGAAGAAGGCAAGAAACGGAGCAGACATTCTCAGTGATGTCTATAATGCCAATCCAACTGCCATGCGATTGATTTTGGAAACCTTCTCTAGCATTCCAGCAAATGAAGGTGGCAAGAAAATCGCAGTTTTAGCAGATATGAAAGAACTGGGTAGCCAGTCCGTCAATCTCCACAATCAGATGATTCTAAGCCTATCGCCTGATGTGCTAGATACCGTCATTTTCTACGGTCAGGATATTGAAGAGTTAGCTCAGCTGGCTAGTCAGATGTTTCCAATTGGAAAAGTCTATTTCTTTAGGAAAAATGCTGAGCAGGACCAATTTGAAGATCTGGTGAAACAAGTCAAGGAGGTCCTAGGAGCACAAGACCAAATCCTCTTTAAAGGCTCCAATTCCATGAAACTTGGAAAAGTGGTGGAGGCATTGGAAGTTAAATAGACTTGATTTGAAAATTCCTTTTATTTCAGATATAATAAGAGAGTTGCAGTAGCAGCTCTTTTACTTTAGAGTTGCTCAATCAAAGAATGAGGATTATCCAATGTAGACTGTATAAAATCAGGGCCAAGCTCTGCTATGTATCAAAAAAAAGAAAATGAAAAGGAAAAAAGATGTCACTACAAGAAGAAATTAAGAAACGCCGCACCTTTGCGATTATCTCTCACCCGGACGCTGGTAAAACCACTATTACCGAGCAATTGCTTTATTTTGGTGGAGAGATTCGTGAGGCAGGTACAGTCAAGGGGAAAAAGACTGGTAACTTTGCTAAGTCTGACTGGATGGATATTGAGAAACAACGTGGTATCTCTGTTACTTCCTCTGTTATGCAGTTTGACTATGCAGGTAAGCGTGTCAATATCTTGGATACACCAGGGCACGAAGACTTCTCAGAAGATACTTATCGTACTTTGATGGCGGTGGATGCGGCTGTCATGGTGGTGGACTCTGCCAAAGGTATCGAGGCCCAGACCAAAAAGCTCTTCGAGGTTGTTAAGCACCGCAATATTCCCGTTTTCACCTTTATCAACAAGTTGGACCGTGATGGCCGAGAGCCACTTGATTTATTGCAGGAGTTGGAAGAAGTCTTGGGAATTGCCAGCTATCCAATGAACTGGCCAATCGGAATGGGAAAATCCTTTGAGGGACTCTATGACCTTCACAATAAACGTTTGGAGCTCTACCGTGGTGAAGAGCGTTTTGCAAGTTTGGACGAGGGTGACAGGCTCTTTGGATCTAACCCGTTCTATGCCCAAGTTCTGGACGATATCGAGCTCTTGGCGGAAGCTGGAAATGAATTTTCAGAGCAGGCCATTTTGGACGGTGATTTGACACCTGTTTTCTTCGGCTCAGCCTTGACAAACTTTGGTGTTCAGACCTTCCTTGATACCTTCTTGGAATTTGCTCCAGAGCCACATGGTCACAAGACAACGACAGGGGAGGTTATTGACCCACTCAACAAAGACTTTTCAGGTTTTGTTTTCAAAATTCAAGCCAACATGGACCCGCGTCACCGCGACCGTATTGCCTTTGTCCGTGTGGTTTCAGGTGAATTTGAACGCGGTATGGCGGTTAACCTGCCTCGTACAGGCAAGGGAGCTAAGTTGTCCAACGTGACGCAGTTCATGGCCGAGTCCCGTGAGAATGTAGAAAATGCAGTTGCCGGTGACATTATTGGGGTTTACGACACAGGAACCTATCAGGTAGGGGATACCTTGACCGTAGGCAAGAACAAGTTTGAATTCGAACCGCTACCGACTTTCACACCTGAAATTTTTATGAAAGTTTCTGCCAAAAACGTCATGAAACAAAAATCCTTCCACAAAGGAATCGAGCAACTAGTGCAAGAAGGTGCTATCCAGCTCTACAAGAACTATCAGACAGGCGAGTATATGCTGGGTGCCGTTGGACAGCTCCAATTTGAAGTTTTTAAACACCGCATGGAAGGTGAATACAATGCTGATGTAGTCATGACCCCAATGGGTAAAAAGACTGTCCGCTGGATCAAGCCAGAAGACCTAGATGAGCGTATGTCATCAAGTCGCAACATCTTGGCCAAAGACCGCTTTGACCAACCAGTTTTCCTCTTTGAAAACGACTTCGCCCTCCGCTGGTTCGCGGACAAATATCCTGATGTGGAGTTGAAAGAGAAGATGTAACAACAGTCCGGGAGGAGTGAAACAGTTTGGGGAACTGTTTCAGCTGGTCACCTTAAAACGAAAAAGTGACCATAGAAACCCGAGCCCATAGATGATAAAGCGAGGTGAAAGGTTGGAGATGAGAGCCAACGGGAGTCGGCTTACCTAATTTCAAACTTTTGCGTTTATATAAAACTAGCTTACTATATATGATGGCAAAAACTTCCTAGAGGTTTTTGCTTTTTTTATTACCAGTTTTTAGGTAAAATAGATAAAAATCAACAAAGGAGTCAAATAATGGGACTATTTTCAGGTTTGCTTGGTAATGCTTCGCAATTAAATAATGACAAAATTGAGCAGGAATTAGAACATGTATTGTTGGACAATGAACAGGTTGAGATGGCTTTCAGCTTGGTTCGTGACTTGATTGTGTTTACGGAATATCGTTTAATTTTGGTGGATAAACAAGGAGTTACTGGGAAGAAAGTATCCTATAAGTCTATTCCTTATCGCTCTATTTCGCGCTTTACAGTAGAAACATCAGGACATTTTGATTTGGATGCCGAGCTCAAAATTTGGATTTCTTCAGCTGCAGAACCTGTTGAAATTCTTCAATTTAAGAGTGATAAAAGTGTGATTGCCATTCAAAAAGCCTTAGCTACTGCCGTTTTAGAAAAATAGTTACTAATTCGAAGATTGTAATAGATGGTATTTCGTTTTGAAAAATGAATTTAGAAATAAATTTTTTATTGAATGACATATTAAAAAAGTAGAGTAGTTGAATCTGCTTTTTATGAAAACGTATTATTTTTATTTTAAAAGTATTTACTAACGATTATTCCTAGATTATGTTATACTAGGTAAGTTGCAAGTCTGATACTGGTTAGTTCGCTGCCAGTGGAAATAATTGTTACAAATAACGTGAGATAAGGTAGCTTCGCACTGCCTTTTAGAAAAGAGAAAACATTGAAATTTACCGAATTAAACTTATCCGAAGATATTTTACTTGCTGTTGAGAGGGCAGGTTTTGAAACGCCATCACCAATCCAAGAGCAAACGATTCCGCTTGCTTTGGAGGGAAAAGATGTGATTGGTCAAGCCCAGACAGGTACAGGAAAAACTGCAGCCTTTGGGCTACCTACTCTAAATAAAATCGACACAAGTAATCCAACTGTTCAAGCTTTAGTTATTGCTCCTACGCGAGAATTGGCAGTTCAAAGTCAGGAAGAGTTATTCAAATTTGGTCGTGATAAAGGCGTAAAAGTTCGCTCGGTTTACGGTGGTTCTAGTATTGATAAGCAAATAAAGGCCCTTCGATCAGGTGCTCACATAGTTGTCGGTACACCAGGACGTCTATTAGATTTAATTAAACGTAAAGCTTTACGTTTGGATGGAGTTGAAACTCTTATTCTTGATGAAGCTGACGAAATGCTCAACATGGGTTTCTTAGATGATATTGAAGCAATCATCGAACGTGTACCTGTGAGTCGCCAAACACTTCTATTTTCTGCAACTATGCCTGAACCAATTAAGCGCATTGGTGTCAAGTTCATGAAAGAACCAGAGCATGTTAAGATTGCATCCAAGGAATTGACCAATGTCAACGTTGAACAGTACTTTGTTCGTGTTAAAGAGCATGAAAAGTTTGATACGATGACACGTTTGATGGATGTTGACCAGCCAGAATTATCCATTGTTTTTGGTCGTACCAAACGCCGTGTCGATGAGTTGACCCGTGGCTTAAAATTGCGTGGGTTCCGTGCTGAAGGTATTCATGGTGATTTGGACCAGAATAAACGTCTCCGTGTCATTCGTGATTTTAAAAATGATCAGATTGATGTCCTTGTTGCGACAGACGTTGCAGCCCGTGGTTTGGATATATCAGGTGTAACTCATGTCTATAACTACGACATTCCTCAAGATCCAGAAAGCTATGTTCACCGTATTGGCCGTACAGGGCGCGCGGGTTTATCAGGTCAATCTATTACCTTTGTTTCGCCAAATGAGATGGGCTACTTAGCTATCATCGAAGATCTAACCAAGAAGCGTATGAAGGGGCTCAACTCTGCGACTGCACAAGAAGCTTTTGAAGCTAAGAAAAAAATTGCTTTGAAAAAGATTGAACGTGATATGGCTGACGACACCATCCGTAGCAATTTTGACAAGTTCAAGAAAGATGCTATGCAGTTAGCGGCTGAATTTACCCCTGAAGAATTAGCACTTTATGTATTAACTTTGACTGTTCAAGATCCGGATAGCCTGCCAGAGGTAGAAATTGCGCGTGAAAAACCATTGCCATTTAAATTTGCTCCTGGACAAGCCAAGGGCAAGGGTGGACGTGGTGCCCGTGATCGTGGTAGCCGCGACCGTGATCGTGGTGGCCGTCGTGATGGAGACCGCAATCGTGATCGTGGAGGACGCCGTAGTGACCGCACTGACCGCACTGACCGCGACCGTCGTGATGACAAGGTTAAACGTGACAACCACCGTCAGGACAATAAAAAATCACACCAACGTACATCAAGTGAAAAGAAAACAGGATTTGTTATCCGAAATAAGGGTGAGAGATAAACCTTATTTGACAGACCATAAAGAGTGGTCTGTTTTTTTGAAATCTATTTAGAAAATAATCGAAATAGTTCTTGACAAACAATAAAAATAGAGTATAATTCTATTTAGAAATGTTTCTAAATAGATGGACAAGGAGGCATATTATGGGATTGTCTGAAACCTTGAAGGCAATTTCTGCTCCTATTCGTAGGCAAATTCTAGATAGTCTTAAGTCGGGGCCGAAGTCTGCTGGGGAAATTGTAGAACAATTTCAATTAACTGGAGCAACAGTTTCTCATCATTTATCCACTTTGAAAAAAGCTGGATTAATTTTGGAGGAAAAGCAGAAAAATTTTATTTATTATCGTCTAAACTATACGGTCTTTGAAGAAGTCTTGGTTTGGATTGCAAGTTTTGGAGGGCAAAAAGATGAAGAAAATTGACATAAAAACCTTATTAGCAACTTCTAGTATATTTCTACTAATAGCTGTATTGACGATTTGTTACTATAAAGCATTGCCAGATACCATGGTAACTCATTTTGGGGTAAATGGTGAGCCAAATGGCTCTATGGCCAAGTATATGATGATTTTGACACCGCTACTATTCTTTTGTGTTCACCTATTCATTTGTGTACTTTATGATGTGAAAGGGATAGGGAGAATACCAGTCATTCGAGTGGTCAAATGGCTTTTTCCGCTGCTGGCTCTCATCATTCAAGTTTCTTTACTCTGGTATTATTTAGGCGGAGAATTGGAGTACCGTAGGCTTGTCATTGGGCTGCTGGCTATCGGCTATATGATAATAGGGAATTATTTACCCAAGGAGGAATTGGATAGCAAGACCAATGAAATAGAACGAAAGGGAAGAAAGCAGGCAGGCTATCTCTTCATTATTGGTGGATTATTGTTGCTAGTTAGCTTGTTAGGCTCTCCATCCCTATCTATCCTTGTGCTGATTTTGTTTGGTATATCTGTCATAACCTTGAGTCTCTATTATTTTTATCGTCGTTGCAAAACCGCTTCATAATTGGAGCGGTTTTTGTTATACTAGAAGTAGCAAACAGGAGGTAAGACCATGGGTGTTTTAACAATGGACAAAGCCTTTGTATTCTAAAAAACAATACAAAGGAGAACATCATGATTACTTACAAACAAAATCCTCAACTCGATTTTCAAGCTGTCCTAGACCTCTATGCTTCTGTGGGTTGGACAGGCTATAGTAGCCATCCAGAAATGCTAGAGAAGGCCTTGAAACATAGTCTGCTCGTTCTTGTGCCGTTGACTGTGACCGTCTAGTTGGTCTTTTGCGGGCAGTTGGTGATGGTTATTCTATCATCTTCATTTAGGATATTTTGGTCCTCCCCGCCTATCAGCGTCAGGGAATTGGTCGAAATCTTTTAGAGCAAGCCATTTCACACTTTCCAGGTATTTATCAGCTTCATCTTTTGACGGATAATGCTGAGAAAACAAGGTCATTCTATGAAGCACTCGGTTTTACGGCTGTTGATAGTTTAGGCTGTGTTGCTTATACTTATTTAAAATAAGAAACAAACAAGAAAAGCAGAGGCTGGTTGACCAGCCTCTGCTTTGAGCAGATGATTTGAATTTCAAATTAAAAAGAGTAGAATATATTTATCAATAATTAGTAACAAAGGAGATGAACAATGGCAACTGTATTAATTGTAAAGGCCCACCCCCTTGACCCACAAAAGTCCTATGCTTTGAGGGCATTGGAAGAATTTGAAACTCGATTCGCCAGTTTGCATCCAGAAGATCGGATTGAAATAGTAGATGTTTTTGAAGACCAGATTCCTACCCTAGATAAACCTTTGTTGGAAGCGATGGCAGCTGCAAAGAAGGGGGAGGAGATTGCATCTGAACAAGCCGAGCGGTTGGAACGGTACAATGCTTTTACTCAGCAGTTTTTGTCGGCGGATAAGATTGTGGTCGTCAATCCCCTTTGGAACCTCAATGTACCAAGTCAGCTTGTTTCATGGATAAATACAATTAATGTAGCAGGCCTGACCTTTAAGTATGGCCCAGAAGGCTCTATCGGATTGATCAAGGACAAAAAGCTCCTGCACATCCAGTCCAATGGTGGTGTTTATGCAGGTCAAGATCCAGCTGCCCAGTACATAAAGTCTATCTTTGAGTTTTTAGGCTTTAAAGACATTCAGCAAGTCTTCATCGAAGGACAATCAGCTGATCCAAGCCAGGCTCAAGCGATATTTGAAGAAGCTATGGGGAAAATTGATAATATTTTACTACATTTCTAATAAAAAATAGCCACGCTTCATTTGGAGCATGGCCTTTTTTGCATTTCTGCAATATAATTTAACTTGCTCTGCCGGCTACGTTTTTTAAACGAGGCTTCGGCAGACATGGCTTCCTGCTTACTGGCAAAAACTTCTTGATAGAGTAGTTTGACAGGCAAACGACCACGTGTATATTTAGCACCTTTTCCACGATTATGAGTAGCGAGTCTTTTTTCCACATTTGTTGTATAACCGGTATAGAGGCTATCATCAGCACATTCTAAAACATAAAAATAGGCTTTATTTTCCATAATAAATCTCATGAATTGCAGGAGTATAGTCGCCGTTTTCCTCGTGAACAACCAGAGGTGGCAGGATATGTAATCCATCTACAGAACCATCTTTGATAGCCTCAATCAGTAACATATTCGCTTCCTTACTGGCCTTGGGATAGACAAACTGGATGCGTTTTGGAGCCAGTTTGTAGATACGTAGCTTATCTAAAATATCCAAAAATCGATCTGGCCTATGGACCATGGCCAAGCGACCATTGGATTTGAGTATTTGTTGTGCTACCTGGCAAATATTGTCTAGGTTGGTCGCAATCTCGTGTCTGGCTAAAAGATAATGCTCGCTTTCATTGAGGTTAGAAGATTCATCTACTTTAAAGTAAGGAGGATTGCAGAGCATTAAATCAACTTTTGATCGTAAATCATATTGAGGTAAGTTTGCCAAATCGTCGTTAATCACTGTTAACTGTTCCTCTAAACCATTGAGTTCGATGGATCGCCGATTCATGTCCGCTAAGCGTTCCTGTAATTCAACCTGGACAATCTGAGCCTTTGTACGTGTGGAGGCAAAGAGGCCCACCGCCCCATTTCCGCTACAAAGGTCGACAATCAATCCTTTTTTAGCTGGCATTTTCGGAAAACGCGATAGGAGGACGCTATCAACTGAATAACTAAAAACTTCCCGATTTTGAATAATTTGAACATCTGTTGAGAAGAGCTGGTCAATCCGCTCCCCATCTTGTAATTCTATTTTATGCATATGATAATTATAGCATATTGTAAGAACAGAACTTCAGATTTTTTTCGGAGATAAAATATGGTATAATGTAAGGACTGAAAAGGAGATGACTATGTTTTACGCCTATTTACGTACCTTACTATCTTTTTTACTTTGGGCAATTAATGGAAATATCCATTATCATGATAAAGAAAAAATATTGCCACAAGAGGAGAATTATATTTTAATCGCTCCACATAAGACCTTCTGGGATCCTGTTTTTTTAGGATTTGCTGCTGCGCCAAAACAGTTTATTTTTATGGCTAAAAAAGAACTTTTCAAGGATCGCGGTTTTGGCTGGTGGATTCGCAAATGTGGAGCCTTCCCAATTGATCGTGAAAATCCTGGGATGGCAGCTATTAAATACCCTGTCAACATGTTAAAAAAAAGCAATCGTTCTTTGGTCATGTTTCCTTCTGGAAGTCGTCATTCTTCAGAACTAAAAGGTGGTGTAGCGGTCATTGCCAAGTCAGCCAAGGTTAAACTCATGCCTGCAACCTATGTGGGACCGATGAGCATCAAGGGGCTCTTGGCTGGTGAGCGAATCGATGTGGCTTTTGGAAATCCTATCGATGTTTCAGACATCAAGCGCTTGGATGATGCAGGGACGGCTGAAGTAACTCATCGAATCGAAACTGAATTTAAACGTTTGAATGATTACGCAGCATCCTTCCAAACTAAGAAAAAACCAAATATATTAACTTATATTTACCGTCTCCCTATCCTTATCCTAGTAGCAATTATTTTAGGATTAACCTATGTTTTTAGTTACATAGCAAGCTTCTTTTGGAATCCATCGGTAGAATTAAAAAAATGAATTGAAAAACTCGTTTCTGCGGGTTTTTCTTTTTTATTTTCGAATAAAAGGATGGAGGTAAATTTATGGAAGAAATGTTAAACATAGTAAAGGAACATAAGTGGTTTTGTGTAATTGCAAGTATGATGACAGTAGTGGTTGTGAGTGTTCTATTGCTCAACCAGCCTTCTCAGCCTGCAGATCAAACGGGTTTGGCAGCATTTTCACAGGATAACCAAGCAAGTAGTATTCCAGAAGAGGTTGAAGAATCCAGTACAGAAAGCAAAACAAGAGATACTGAACAAGAAATCCAACTGGTTGTGGTAGATGTTAAAGGAGAAGTTGAGAGACCTGGACTTTACACACTTAAGTTCGAGAGTCGCGTCAATGATGCGATTGTTGCGGCTGGTGGTTTTACAGCAGAAGCAAATCAAAAATCAGTCAATTTAGCTCAAAAATTGGCAGATGAAGAGATTATTTACGTCGCACACAAGGATGAGGATATTTCAGTAATAACAGCACCAAATTCAAGTGTTGTAGCTACTCAAACTCAAGAGGAGAGCCAATCTTCTTTGGTCAATTTAAATACTGCCACCGAGGCAGATTTACAAACCATTTCAGGTATAGGTGCAAAGAGAGCGGCGGATATCATTGCTTACCGTGAAGCCAATGGTGGTTTCAAATCGGTTGATGATCTCAATAATGTTTCAGGAATTGGTGATAAAACGATGGAAAGTATCCGACCATATGTCACGGTTGATTAGACTCCCCTGTCAGCCCATTCACTTTGCAGTTTTGGCGGTGTTAGCCTACTTTGCCGTTCACTCTTTTTCCCTTTTGACAATGAGCCTGCTGAGTCTGTTACTAGCAGTCTTTAGGCTTCGGCAAGGAAAGGTGGTCTTCATCAAAACGCTACCGCTTCTAGCCTTATGTGGTCTCTTCTTCGGATGTCAGAAGATACAATGGGAGCAGACAAATCAATGGGCTCCAGAGCGAGTGACAACTGTGCAGGTTATTCCTGATACCATTGATGTCAACGGAGACAGTCTATCATTTCGTGGTCGGGCTGAAGGTCAAGTTTTTCAGGTTTTCTATAAAGTTGCAAGTCAGGAAGAACAAACCTACTTTCATGAGCTTACGGACTTGGTGCAGTTAGAGGTAGATGCAGAAGTTTGCCAACCAGCAGGTCAACGTAATTTCAATGGTTTTGATTATCAGGCTTATCTCAAAACCCAGGGCATCTATCGGACAGTAAAAATAAGTACCATAAACAATATTCTCCCTGTTCATTCTTGGAATATCTTTGACTGGTTGTCAACCTGGCGGAGGCAGGCTCTCGTTTATATCAAATCTCATTTTCCTGCTCCCATGAGCCACTACATGACTGGATTACTATTGGGAGAGTTAGATAGTGACTTTGACCAAATGAGTGACCTCTATTCTAGTTTAGGGATCATTCATCTTTTTGCCCTGTCTGGGATGCAGGTTGGTTTTTTCATTGACAAATTTCGCTGGCTTTTATTGCGTTTGGGTTTAACAAAGGAAACTGTCGATAAGCTTCAAATTCCGTTTTCTCTTATTTATGCAGGATTAACAGGATTTTCAGTATCAGTCGTGCGGTCCTTAGTCCAGAAAATTCTTGGTAATCTCGGGCTACGAAAATTGGATAATTTTGCAGCAACTGTCTTTGTTTGTCTCTTGCTTATGCCACGTTTTCTTCTGACAGCAGGAGGTGTGCTGACATTTACCTATGCTTTGTTATTGACAGTCTTTGATTTTGAAGAGCTAGGGCAGCTAAAGAAGATAGCAGTGGAGAGTCTGAGTATTTCTCTTGGAATTTTACCGGTCTTGATGACCTATTTTTTTGCCTTTCAGCCTTTATCTATCCTTTTAACGTTTGTTTTTTCCTTTGTTTTTGATGTGTTGTTGTTACCTGGGCTATCTGTCATTCTTTTACTATCGCCCTTCATTAAAATTACGTGGGTCAACGGATTCTTTATCCTTATGGAAAAGATTATTGTATGGGTGGCAGAATTGGGGATTCGACCTTGGATTTTAGGAAAACCTACGGGCCTTGTCTTTTTGCTCTTGCTGTTCTCCCTTTTCTTGCTTTATGATTTTCACAGAGAGAAGAAATGGCTCCTTGGATTGAGTCTGATCCTTGCTCTGCTATTTTTCATAACCAAACACCCGCTGGAAAATGAGGTGACGGTGGTAGACGTAGGGCAGGGGGATAGTATCTTTTTGCGGGACATTCGGGGGCGGACGGTTCTGATTGATGTGGGTGGTCGGGTTGACTTTGCTGCAAAGGAAGCTTGGCGGGAGCGGGCTAGGGAAGCAAATGCGGAGCGAACACTGATTCCTTACCTGCATAGTCGAGGTGTGGATCGGATTGATGATTTGGTTCTGACCCATACCGATGCAGATCATGTGGGTGATGTGCTAGAAGTGGCTAAGCAGATTCAAATAGGTAAGATTTACGTTTCTCCAGGTAGTTTGACTGTACCAGATTTTGTTGCGACTTTGAGGAAAATAAATGTCCCTGTTCATGTTGTAAATCCTGGAGATCGATTGCCCATTTTTGATTCCTATCTAGAAGTTCTATATCCCAATAGAATCGGAGATGGAGGCAATAATGACTCAATTGTACTCTATGGTCGTTTGTTAAAAATGAATTTTCTCTTTACCGGTGACTTGGAGCAAGGGGAATTAGATTTAATCACTTCTTATCCGCAGCTACCAGTCGATGTGCTGAAAGCAGGTCACCATGGTTCCAAGGGCTCTTCATATCCAGAATTTTTAGACCATATTGGAGCAAAAATTGCTCTGATTTCTGCTGGTGAAGATAATCGCTATCAACATCCACATAAGGAAACTCTGGAACGTCTTGACAGTCAAAATATGCAGGTTTACCGAACGGATCTGCAAGGAGCAATCCGTTTCCGAGGTTGGAAACAGTGGAGTATTGAAACGGTAAAAGAGTGACGCTCTCTCTGTAGCTGTTTTCTTTTTTGCATGGTATAATGGAGAGAAGAATACGGAGAGATTATGACAGTAATTGAACAGATTGAACAAATAAAAAAAGGGAACTTAGGTTTATTGACCATTTTGTGTGGTGAAGATGTTGGTCAATATCACATTGCGAAAGACTTATTGATGAAGCAACTGGAATTTGATACTTCGGACTTGGGTTTTGCCTATTTTGATATGTCAGAGGCTGACTATCATCAGGTGGATTTGGATTTAGTTTCTCTTCCTTTCTTTTCTGATGAAAAAGTAGTGATTCTTGATTATTTCGCAGATTTAACAACGGATAAGAAGCGCTACTTGACGGATGACGAACTGAAGCAATTTGAGTCTTATTTGGAAAATCCAGTTGAGACCACGCGCTTGATTATTCTAGCACCTGGTAAGTTGGATAGTAAGCGTCGACTTGTCAAACTTCTGAAAAGAGATGGATTGGTTTTAGAAGCAAATCCTCTAAAGGAAATGGAGCTGAAGAATCATTTCCAGAATGAAGTCGGTCGACTTGGGTTGCGGATGGATCCAGATGTTTTTCACTATCTTATGGTAAAATCCAACTTCGATTTTGCAGAAGTTAGTAAAAATTTGGTCTTTCTACAATCCTATAGAGGACAAAATGAAATTTCGCTGGCCGATATAGATGTGGCAATCCCAAAAACTCTTCAAGATAATATCTTCGATTTAACTCAACTTGTCCTTCAAACTAAAATGGATGAAGCAAGCCATCTTGTTCGGGATTTACGATTGCAAGGAGAGGACGAAATCAAGTTGATTGCGATTATGTTAACTCAGTTTCGCACCTATCTTCAAGTGCAAATACTACATGAGCAAGGTCGTGGTGAACAGCAGATTGTTACTGCGTTGTCAGATTTATCTGGTCGCAAGATTAATCCCTATCAGGTAAAATATGCCTTGCGTGATTCAAGAAATCTGTCAGTTGGTTTTTTGAAAAAGGTCGTCAAGCTATTAATTGAAACAGATTACAAAATTAAAACAGGACAATTTGATAAAGATTATCTATTTGACATTGCCTTGCTAAGAATCGCAACATCGTAATTTTCAGACAAATAAATTGAAAAGGCTCTCAAAAAGGGTTACAATAGAACTATCAAATTTATAGGAGAACAGAATTATGGCGATTATTTTACCAGATTTACCTTATGCTTATGACGCTTTGGAACCACATATTGATGCGGAAACAATGACTTTGCACCATGATAAGCACCATGCAACTTATGTAGCAAATGCCAATGCAGCACTTGAAAAGCATCCTGAAATTGGCGAAGATCTAGAGGCTCTCCTTTCAGATGTTGAACAAATTCCAGCAGATATTCGTCAGGCCTTGATCAACAATGGTGGCGGACATCTTAACCACGCTCTCTTTTGGGAATTACTTTCTCCAGAGAAAACTGAAATTTCTGAAGAGTTGGCTGCAGAAATCGATGCGACATTCGGCTCTTTTGATGCCTTTAAGGAAGCATTTACTACTGCTGCAACAACACGCTTTGGTTCAGGTTGGGCTTTTTTGGTAGTTAATAAAGAAGGAAAATTAGAAATTCTTTCAACCGCTAACCAAGATACACCAATCATGCAAGGCTTGAAGCCGATCTTGGCTCTCGATGTTTGGGAACATGCATACTACCTAAAATACCGCAACGTTCGACCAAATTACGTCAAAGCCTTCTTTGAAGTGATAAATTGGAACAAGGTTAACGAACTTTATAAAGCTGCAAAATAAGCTATTTACTCTTCCATTGGGGAGAGTTTTTTATGTAAATAGTCTGTAGCCCTACCTTAGCCACGGTAGAAAATTCATCAAAATGCTTTACATAGGTGGTTAGTTAGGGTATAATATAGTCCGTGTGTAATGGACACACGAAAATACAGTTTATCCGCTGGGTTTAAAAGCACCTAAGATTGACAAAGATAGGAGAATAAAATGAATCCATTAATCCAAAGTTTGACTGAAGGTCAACTTCGTACTGACATTCCTTCATTCCGTCCTGGTGACACTGTACGTGTTCACGCTAAGGTTGTCGAAGGTAATCGCGAACGTATCCAGATTTTCGAGGGTGTTGTTATCTCTCGTAAAGGCCAAGGCATCTCAGAAATGTACACTGTACGTAAAATTTCTGGTGGTGTTGGTGTTGAGCGTACTTTCCCAATCCACACTCCACGTGTTGATAAGATTGAAGTCGTTCGTTACGGTAAAGTTCGTCGTGCTAAATTGTACTACCTACGTGCATTGCAAGGTAAAGCAGCACGTATCAAAGAAATCCGTCGTTAAAATAGTCCCTTGGACTGACGTAGTCGGAATGAGAAGAGGCAGCTTTAGCTGTCTTTTTTCGTTCTAGACATTTATTCGGCAACAGTCTATGATGATATCGAAAAAGACGGGCGGTTTGGTAGAATACTGAGAAGAGATATCTGGAAAGATATGAGACAGACGTCTCGCAATCTTTCTATTCATCATCAATTGTGATAAACTAAATATAATATCATATGGTTGGCAGTTTTCTAATACTGCCAATACTTGTTTCATCTTTTAGAAAGTTAGAAATGAAAATAATAAAACAACTTTGGTGGTTTTTTAGGCTAGAGAAAAAACGGTATGTAATGGGGATTGTTTCCTTGTGCTTGGTAAGTGCATTGAACTTGCTTCCGCCCTATATCATGGGAGAAATTATTGATCAGATTGCAGGGAACCGTTTATCAGGCAATGAACTTCTGATTGGGGTAGCTGGTTTGGTTCTCTCTGCAATCGGTATGTATGTATTGCGTTATATTTGGAGAATGAATATTCTAGCGACTTCCTTTCGGCTTGGCAAAATTATGCGTGCTAGGCTATTTGAACATTTTATGAAAATGTCTCCACCCTTTTTTCAAAATCACCGAACAGGTGATTTGATGGCGCACGCTACTAACGATATCAATGCTTTGACACGATTAGCAGGTGGAGGAGTGATGTCATTTGTCGACGCGACGGTAACGGCTATCATGACCTTGGTGACCATGTGTTTCATGATTTCTTGGAAAATGACCCTAGTTGCCATTCTGCCCTTGCCTTTTATGGCCATGACAACTAGTTTTTTGGGCAGAAGGACACATGAGAATTTTAAGGCTTCTCAGGCAGCTTTCTCAGAATTAAATAACAAGGTTCAAGAATCAGTATCAGGTATCAAAGTGACCAAGTCATTTGGTTATCAGGAAAAGGAAACTCAGGCATTCCAAGAAGTCAATCAAGCAGCCTATTTACAAAATATTAAGACCATGCGGTATGATGCCATGTTTGATCCAGCCGTTTTATTCTTTGTTGGTCTTTCTTACGTACTGACCTTGTTCGTTGGTGCTCGATTTATTCGACAAGGTCAGGTGACAGTTGGGCAACTCGTAACCTTTATGACCTATTTGGATTTACTGGTTTGGCCATTAATGGCGATAGGATTCTTATTTAATATTACACAACGTGGCGCTGTTTCCTATGAGCGTATCCAACGATTATTAGATATTCGTTCAGATGTTGAAAATCCACAGAATCCTTTACCTGCACCTGAAAATGGAGACATTCGTTATGAAATTGATGCATTTTCATATGAAGAACAACCGACACTTGAAGACATCTATTTCACTATTGAAAAAGGGCAGACGGTTGGTCTAGTAGGTCCTACAGGGTCTGGGAAAACTACTTTATTAAAATTAATCTTGCGTGAATATGATGTGGAAGATGGTCGTATTTTATTGAACAATGAAAATGTAAAAGACTATCGTTTAGCAGATTTGAGGAGTCTGCTGGGCTATGTTCCCCAAGATCAGTTTCTATTTGCAACAAGTATTTCAGAAAATATACGCTTTGGAAATCCCAATTTGAGAGAAGAGGAGATTGAGGAAGCTGCTAAAATTGTTCATGTGTATGATGATATAATGGATATGCCTGAAAAATTTGACACCGTTGTGGGAGAAAAAGGTATTGCCTTATCTGGTGGACAAAAGCAGCGATTGGCTATGGCACGCGCAATGATTTTAAATCCAGAAATCCTATTGTTAGATGATTCCTTATCAGCAGTTGATGCCAAGACGGAACATGCTATTATTGAAAATGTCAAGGAGGGCAGACGAGGTAAAACAACCATTATCACAGCCCATCGTTTATCGGCAGTAGTCCATGCAGATATGATTTTGGTATTAGAGAATGGGCGTATTACTGAACGGGGACGTCACCAAGAATTACTTGAGAAGAAAGGTTGGTACTATAATACATATAGGATGCAGCAATTGGAAATGGAGGAGTATGATGAATAAGAAAGCACCACAAAATGTCTTTTGGCGGCTATTGTCCTATGTCAAACCCTATCTATTTCTAACCATCGCTGCCTTAAGTTTTTTATTGTTAACCACAGTTATTCGTAGTATCATTCCCTTGCTGGCATCTTATTTCATTGATCATTATGTCCATCAAGTAACAGATGGGGTTTTGTTGGTTTTAGGTGGCTATTTTGGTCTGTATATCCTCCAGATGTTGTTTCAGTATATTGGTAATTTTTGGTTTGCGAAGGTTTCTTACAGTATTGTTCGAGATATTCGCCAGGATGCCTTTTCTAAAATGGAATCTTTGGGGATGGCCTATTTTGATCAAACACCGAGTGGTTCGATTGTATCTCGATTGACAAATGATACGGAGAGTATTTCAGAGATGTTTTCTGGGATTCTGTCCAGCTTCATTTCCGCTATTTTTGTCGTAGCTGTCACTTTGTATACCATGTTTGCTCTTGAGTGGAAATTAACCAGCCTCATTGTCCTCTTTTTACCAATCATTTTTATATTGGTGAATATGTATCGAAAAAAATCAGCACCCGTTGTGGAAAAAACACGGAGTTTATTGAGTCAAATCAATAGTAAACTTGCTGAGAGTATTGAGGGAATTCGGATTATTCAGGCCTTTAGACAAGAGGAACGTTTATCTGATGAGTTTGAAGCTATTAATCAAGAACATCTAGCCTTTGCCAGTCGGTCAATGGCTTTGGATAGCCTGTTTTTGCGACCTGCTCTTTCGCTGATAAAAATACTAGCCTATGCTTTTCTAATGACCTATTTTGGCTTGGATTGGTCAGATGCACCGGTTTCCGCAGGCCTCATTTATGCTTTTATCCAATATGTTAATCGTTTATTTGATCCTCTTTTAGAAGTTACCCAACACTTTTCAACCCTTCAGACTTCTATGGTGTCTGCGGGGCGCGTGTTTACTCTAATGGATCAAACGATTGAGGAGCCAAGGCAAGAGAGTACGGATGTGCGAATCATTAAAGGTGATATTGTCTTTGAAGATGTGTCATTTTCTTATGATGGCAAGCGGAAAATTTTGGATCATGTTTCATTCGAAGTAAAAAAAGGACAAACTATTGCTTTTGTTGGGGCTACAGGTTCTGGAAAATCTTCCATAATAAATGTATTTATGCGTTTTTATGAATTTCAATCGGGCCGCATCCTCATTGATGGACAAGATATACGTCAATTCGCACCTCACGAATTGCGTTCTAATATTGGGCTTGTATTGCAGGAACCGTTCTTGTATCATGGAACCATTGCTTCCAACATTCAAATGTATCAAGATATCAGTCAGGATGATATCATTGAAGCTGCTCGTTTTGTTGATGCAGCACCATTTATTGAAAAATTACCTAATGGTTACCAACAGCTTGTTACAGAGAGGGGTTCTTCGTTTTCAACTGGGCAACGGCAGTTACTTGCGTTTGCAAGAACCATGGCAAGCCAGCCCAAGATTTTGATTCTAGACGAAGCGACTGCTAATATTGATTCTGAAACAGAACAGACTGTTCAGCATTCACTTGAAAAAATGAGAAAAGGACGTACAACCATTGCAATTGCGCACAGGTTATCAACGATTCAAGATGCAGATTGCATTTACGTTTTAGATAAAGGCAAAATTATTGAATCAGGTAGCCATGAAGAATTACTAGCCCTCAAGGGAACCTATCATCGGATGTATGAGCTTCAGGCTGGCCAATTGGCACGGTAATTAAATTGTTAAACCACCGTAGGAGGTATTATGATGACTCAACCACATATCCCATCAGTCATGTCTGATTTACGACAAGATATTGTTCAAATGCCCAAAGTCATAAAAGAATGTAGTGGCATTCGCATTTATGGTCGTCGCATTCGTTCCATCTTATTTACCACCGATGTTTCAATTATTGCGAATCATGATGCGGATGCCATTCTAGCGGTTTATCCCTTTACTCCAATTCCTGCCATTATTAAGAGTATCATGATAGTTGCTTCTGTACCTGTTCTGGCTGGCGTGGGTGGTGGCTTAACAACTGGTGTGCGTTCGGCTAATATGAGCTTATTGTCTGAATCAGAGGGAGCCTATGCTGTTGTTGTAAATGGCCCAACAACTGTTGAAACAATTGAGGAAATCAATAAGGTCATCGATATTCCCATTATTTATACAGTCGTTTCAGATAAATCTGATATCAAATCTCGGATTGAAGCGGGGATTGATATCTTGAATGTTTCATGTGGTGTTGAAACCCCGAAAGTTGTAGAAAAAATTCGGAAAGAGTATCCCGATTTTCCTATCATGGCAACTGGTGGACCAACCGAAGAAAGCATTCGTCAAGTTATAGCAGCTGGAGCAAATGCCATCACCTATACCGCCCCAAGTAATGGGGAATTGTTCAAAGGAAAAATGGAAAAATACCGTAAACATGCAGCGGACTAAAACAGTCTCAGTCTTGCATTCTGTCCTTTTCTGAGTTACAATAGAAAGGCAGACTTCCCTTAGTTAAATGGATATAACAAATTCCTCCTAAGAATTAGTTGCAGGTTCGATTCCTGCAGGGGAGATAGAAATACAGAAAAAACCCTTGATACACAAGGGTTTTTAACTTTCTTGCCCCGAATTCGCCCCAAATTTTTCCATTAAATTTCTGACTTTGTCGAATGATTGTTCTTGCTTGGCCTTAAATAAGTGCGAATATGTTTTCAATGTTTCAGTTGCATCCTTGTGTCCAACTAACTTGGCAATGGTCACAACGTCCACATCATGATAGATTAGCCAGCTAACGTAGGTATGACGCAAGCCATGTACATTAAATGTTTGACGTGTCTTTTTATTTAAAATTTTATTTTCGCCAGTCCCGGTCAATTTGGTAAATAATCTTTTATCTGGATTGTCTATATATCCAACTTTCATGTACTCGTCGTATGCTTTCAGCCACTCGCTATCAAACGGCACATCTCGTTCTGATTGCGGATTCTTAGTAGGTCTCCAACCTTTCTTCTTTCCGTAAACCTTGTAAGTCCTGCGGATTCGTAAACACATATTTTCGCGGTCAACGATAGGTTCAGTAATGCCGGCTGCTTCCGAAAATCGCAAACCCGTCTTTCCAATTGTGTACAGGAAGAAGTGGGACTGGTACTTGATTGTCTTTCGATAATCTGTGATTAATTGTTCATATTCATCTAGTTCTAAATAATTGTCTTCTTCTCTTTTGGATTCGACATCGGAGAAAACTTTGACAATTTCGGTAAAATCTTTTTTTAAAATACCTTGATGGAAAGCAACTTTAATTGATGCCCTTATATGCGAATTGAACCTTTTGACACTATCTTTCACATAACATTTTGCCAGTTCGTTTATAATGTTTTGATAGGAAGTAGCATTTATCTTTGAGAGTTTCGTTTCAGGGAAATAGTTAGTAATTAGTTGTTGAGACATTGGTTGTGGGATATGATGATGAACAAGATGCCAGACTTGCAGCAGATAAAATCAGTAGGCTTATAGTGGTAATTTTTTTCATTGTATACTCCTGCGCTTTCGCTTTGGTCGGTTGGAAGTGTGGGGATTTTTTATTTTTAACCGATAATAGCTTCAATGATATACCACAATATTAAGAATGGTATTCCAACGACAACCATACCTGATATACATCCAAGAGCAAAAAGTCCGCCTGTAGTTTCCGAAAAATTCTGCTCTTTGTTGTGGCCCAAAAACTCTTGGTACCCTGAAGTCGTTTGATTATAAATTTTATTATAAACCGCCTTCTTTGGATTATTAATCAACCCCATTCCATTTTTACCATATGTAGGATTGATAGAGCTTTTTAACATTCTTTTCGCTCTGCCTGTTGTTCTAGCAGACAAACTTTTTTTCACACTTGGTTTTCTGTATCCGATTTTCATTCTATATACCTGCTAAATTAGTATACTCCTCAATTACAATAGTCTCGTTGACTGTGGTTTTTAAGTCGTATTTTTCCATAAAGCGAACGTAATTAAACTTTCTGACATCGTCCACTAAGGTCAATTCTTCTTTGACCAGATAATGAATCATATTTCTATCCGCTTGCAGTTCGTACTATTCACGCCTTCGGTCATATTGCGACGGGTCGTGGTCTTCGTGGCCAATTTCGTGGTAGATGACCTTCTTGTGTTGGAATTCATCCAAGTAGGTGTCAACTGCAATCATGTTCGCACGCTTGTTGTATATGCCTTCTTGGTTCAAAAGATGCTCCTTATTTGGTACCCCAAGAAAAACTTGACTTTGTTTACCCGGGTTTGTTGACAGCAAGTGTCATCGTCTTTTGTTGGTGGCTGATGGCTAAGAAAAATCTTTCTCCGATTAAAACTATGTTGCTACTCGTTGTTATTGCCTTTATCGGTGTTGTTCTTGGAATTTTTGATCCAGGCTTATCATATTAGGATGACAAAATATTGATGGAGAGGAAGTCCTAGTATGTCAAATGATGAGATAATTAACGGATATCATGTTGAGATTGCCTATCAGAAAAGGATGATTCAGAATCTTGGTAAATGGTTGAGTCTAGCTTTTGCTATAACTGGCATTGGTGGGATGCTACTCTATTATCAACGAGGTCAACTTTTAACCTTACTAGTTGGTATTACTTTGGTCATACTAGGTCTTTCAGGAATGCTAATCATTGGCTGTGGCATTTACAAGGGCACAATAAATATTCAAAAAGTGGTTAACCACCTAGAGGTTACCATTGAAGCGAATTCATAATACTATATATATAATAAAACTACAAAAAACGCATAAAATCAAGCTTATTTGGAAGACGATTTTATGCGTTTTACTTTTCATGGCAATATCAGCTTATTTTGAGAACTTGGTGTTTATGCATATTTGGTGTTTATGCATATAATATGTGTTCTCTTCCATTTATCTCACTTGCATTCCATAAATGGTTTGCTTTCGATTGACAAAATACGCTATGATAAGTACGGGTATTGCGTATTGGATGATACTACTTCCGAATACTTCGTATCCAATAAAAATAGGAGCTAGTAAGGTATTGGTGGCTGTTCCAAATACGGCACAATACCCAAGGGCTGCAACAAGCTCAGTTGGTAGACCTAGTAATCCTGCTAAAACAGCCCCAGAACTTGCTCCAATCGCAAAGAGTGGAGTAACTTCGCCCCCTTGAAAACCTGCGGCCAAACAAAGACAGGTGAGTAGGAGTTTTAGTAGCCAATCGTAAGCAAACACTTGTTCCCCAGCTAAACTTGCATCGATCAAATTGGTTCCTAGACCAGTATAACGACCTTGATGGAAGAAAAATAGTAGAACGGTCAGTCCAACTCCCATGATAGCTATTTTAATGTAAGGATTTGGAAGCCATCGAGCTGAGATGCTTTTTGATTGCGTCAAAAACCAGGCGAATAAATTGCCAATGAAACCGAAGCAAAGGGCAATAAATAGCCATTTGAAACTATCTGTAAACTGGAATGAAAAAGATGAAATAGTGTGGGAAAATTTCTCTAATCCCAATAAATGGGAAGTAGTAGAAGCTGTGAAAGCCGCAACTAGACAATAGGGGAGACTAGTCCAAGCATATTGGCCAACGATTAAAACCTCAATAGCAAAGAAACCAGCAGCCAATGGTGTTTGAAATAGCCCTGCAAAACCTGCGGCCATACCAATCTTTGTTATCATGTCTTTGGGCAAGTGTGTGAAACCATGTTTTTTTAACCAGTGTGAGAGACTGGCTCCAAGTTGGACAGCTACCCCCTCGCGACCAACGGAAGCGCCAAAAAGATGACTGATCCAAGTTGTAGAGATGATGAGCGGAATGAGAACTGGAGAAATTTGTACTATCTCCCCTTGTCCAGCTTTGAATACTAAGCCCATACCTGCTTGGACTTCCCTCCCCCATTTTTGATAAATGAAAATAATCAACACCCCTACAAGTGGCAGAAAGGGGATTAGATATATAAAATATTCAGATCGTAAGTCTCCAACCCCTAGTAGAATTTTCCCAAAAAGTGTGGTGATAATTCCTGCACCGACTCCAATTAAGCAAGAAAAGAAAAGGAGTTGGATGGTATGTTTCATCTTATTACTCATGATTCGCTAACTTGGAAGATTGATATGCTCTTGATTGGGCTATCATATCACTAAAGGTCGCTTGAATAGCAGAGCGGTAATCATCCTTTTGGACTAATTTTCCAACTCTTTCAAGAACAGCTTTTTCTCGGCTGGTATCCAAAACAGGCTTACCTGTTGCTCGTTTGTAGGCTGCGACTTGATCAACAAGCTCCATACGTTTTTCCAATAGTGCAACAAGTTCCTCATCAAGCTGATTAATTTGTGAACGAATCATGTCTAAATCCATTATTTACTCCTCCAGAGATTGTTTCAGTTGGTTTTTAGTATAGCAAAAAACAAGGCGAAAAACTAGCCTTGTTGAGAATGTTTACCAACTTGCTTTTTTAACCCCAGGGAGTTGACCAAGATGAGCTGATTCACGGAAAGTAATTCGACTCACACCGAATTTTCGCATATAAGCATGCGGACGGCCATCTCTGTCCGGTCTCGGTATTTCAGTCGATTAGGATTTGAGTCGCGAAGCAATTTTCTGAGTGCTTGGTAGTCACCTTTTTCTTTGAGACTTTTTCGCAAATCTGCATAACGTTCGATTAGTTCCAACTACCTCTGATAGCGGGCCATTTTTGATTTTTTAGCCATAAAATTCTCCTTTTCCTAATACCTAACCAGTTAATTAAATTAAAAAAAATAAAGATTGCAAACAATAGGTGTACAATCTTATTAATAGGCTAAAAAAAACAGACCAGACCTATTGATAAGCCAGTCTGTTTATCAATTAATTCAGAGTATCTAATTTTGCAACAAGGTCTGTTGCAAATTGCTCAAGATTAACAATATCCTCATCTTCAGCTGCAAGGTCTACTTTGACATTTTCAGCACCCTTAGTTGCACCACGTGAACCCAACATGACATCAAAGTCATCTACTGCACTACAGAAGTCATCATAGAA
Source organism: Streptococcus sp. VTCC 12905 (assembly GCF_049893385.1). Classification (NCBI taxonomy): domain Bacteria; kingdom Bacillati; phylum Bacillota; class Bacilli; order Lactobacillales; family Streptococcaceae; genus Streptococcus; species Streptococcus sp. VTCC 12905. Next base: position 84,092 of record NZ_JBMVJC010000002.1, read on the forward strand.
GGTATCACCAGAACCGCAAACACCGTAGACCTTACCAGTCAAATCTAAGTTAGCTAGGTCAGCATAGAAATCAACAATTTCATCTGGAAGTTCACCATCACCACCATACGAATAGGTATAGCTAGCTACAACAATAAGGTCTGCATCCAAAATATCTTCTGTTTCAATAGTCGTACATTCATGTACCTGTACTTCAACGCCCAACTCTTCTAGCTTACTGGCGACGATGTCAGCAATTTCTTCTGTGTTACCAGTCATACTAGCGTAAACTATTTTTGCTAGTGCCATAATTTCCTCCAAATTACATAGTAATTCAATTATACCACACTCCCATCATTTTCAAAAGGGGAAGTTTATGCTAAAATGATGAAAAGGAGTTGCTATGACAATTTACAGTAAAATTATTGAAAAAATTCACGAATATGACACGATTATTATTCATCGACATAAAAGACCAGATCCGGATGCGATTGGTAGTCAAGTTGGCTTACAGAAACTCTTGCAGAAGAATTTTCCTGAAAAAACTATCAAGGTAACCGGTTTTGAGGAACCAAATCTTGCTTGGATGGCAGGAATGGACGTAGTTGCAGACCAAGACTATCAAGGAGCCTTAGTAATCGTGACAGACACTGCCAATACTGCGCGTGTGGATGACGACCGTTATACTCAAGGAGATTTCTTGATAAAAATCGATCATCACCCCAATGAGGAGCCTTATGGTGACCTGCTCTGGGTCAATACGGAAGCCAGCTCATGCAGTGAAATGATTACGGAACTAGCCATCCAAAGCCAACTTGAACTCGATGGAGAGATTGCACGTCTACTCTATGCAGGAATTGTGGGCGATACAGGCCGCTTTCTCTATCCAGCAACCAGCTCGCGCACCTTTGAGATTGTTGCTCGTCTCCGCCAAGAAGATTTTGACTTTGCAAGGATGTCTCGCCAGATGGATACCATTGATTTCAAGATTGCCAAGTTGACAGGTTACGTATACGACAACTTGGAAGTGGATGAACATGGTGCGGCACGTGTCGTTTTGACACAGGATATTCTCGAAAAATATGGGGTGACCGATGCGGACACTTCCTTTATCGTAGGTGCACCAGGACGAATTGGAGTCGTTCAATCTTGGGGGATTTTTGTGGAACAAACTGACGGAAATTACAGAGTCCGTTTGCGCAGTAAGTATCTTCCAATCAACGAGATTGCCAAACGCCACGATGGCGGTGGCCACCCACTAGCAAGTGGTGCTAACTCTTATTCACTCTCCGAAAATGAGCAAATATACCAAGAAATCCAAGAGGTAGTGAGGAATGCAAGCAAGTAGTCGCTCCCTTCGGCTTATGGGAACCATCATTGAAACCAGAATATGGCATCCTCAGGCAGAACCGATTTTGGATCAGGTAGAAGAGCTTCTCTATCTCTACAAGGATCGGTTTTCTGCTAATGACTTGACCTCTGAATTAATGGAGGTCAACCTCAATGCTGGTGTTCAGGCGGTTCCTGTTGCCGATGACCTGTATGAATTGATTACATTGGGCAAAGAACATAGTCTGGCTCAGGGATCTTTTTTGAATATTACCATTGGTCCCCTTGTGCAAAGCTGGCGGATTGGTTTTAGCGATGCCAAACTTCCAACTCAAGAAATGATCAGTAAAAAACTCCAACTCATCAATCCAAGGGACATTGAATTGGATGACCAAGAGCACACAGTCTATTTGAGAAAAGAAGGCATGGCGATTGATTTGGGTGCTCTTGCTAAAGGATATGTAGCAGATAAGATTGTCGACTTCTTGAAAAGAATAGGTGTGGAAGCTGGATTGATTAACCTGGGTGGCAATGTCCTGACCTTTGGTCAAGCTCCTCACAATCCAGATGGTTATTGGCGAATTGGTATACAGGATCCTCAGAAACCACGTGGTGAAAATGCCCTCGTCCTAAAAATACGAGAAGAATCGGTTGTCACCTCTGGTATTTACGAAAGAACCCTAACCGTGAATGGAAAGACCTATCATCATATTTTGAGTCCTGAGACTGGCTATCCAATCGAGTCGCAGCTGGCTAGTTTGACCATTGTGTCCAAACGATCCATTGATGGTGAGATTTGGACAACTCGACTGTTTGGTCAAGAAATGACTCGGATTTATAAGATGGTAGAGGAAACTGATGGTATCGAGGCGGTTTTGATTGGGCTTGATGGCAGGATTCTAGTGACTTCAGGGCTTTCTGAGAAAGTTCTTGCCGGTAAAGAAAGGGTTTCTGATAGCTTGGGCAGTCCTTCAAGAGGGGGATTTGGGGCAAGGGTCACTTCTGATGTAGCTTCGGGTGCATCAGCACTTTAGTTTTTGGGAGTTTTTGAAATAACCTAAAATAGTTAAAAATTGGTTTAAAAGACTTGCCAGAAGGAAAAATTTTTGGTAGAATTAAATGGTTATAATCTATGGCTCGAAAAAGAGACCATGGCAGAAAGGAATTTTTATAATGAAAAAAGATATCCATCCAGAATATCGCACTGTTGTCTTCTTGGACACAACTACTGGCTACAAGTTCCTTAGTGGTTCAACTAAGAAATCAAACGAAACAGTTGAATTCGAAGGTGAAACATACCCATTGATCCGTGTGGAAATTTCATCAGACTCACACCCATTCTATACTGGACGTCAAAAGTTCACTCAAGCAGATGGACGTGTGGATCGTTTCAACAAAAAATACGGTCTCAAATAATCAGCGTTATAAAACCGTTAGAAACGTTGATTTTAAGCCATTCCCGAGCCTTGGGAATGGCTTTCTTTTTGAAATGGTAACGGAAATGGTAACGGAAAAAGTAACGGCTGGGCGTTACATTCCCAAAAATTGGGCAAACTTTTCAGCCGCTTTTCTTTTGTATTTTCGTTTTATGGATGTATTACTATTTAAAGTAGTGGTTGTTCCATCAATTGTTTATAATGCCTTGATGAGATTGAACTAGTTTGTACTTATACGATTTTGGCTATACATTTCAACTTTTGATTTCAATGACCAGTCTTTTTTTGCTATAATGGTAAGAGTTAGTATTTGAGTTGAAAGTATGAGGTCATTCATGAATAACAGAGGAACAATTGATAGTCGAATAGATTATTCACTTATTCTACCCGTCTTTTTTTTACTAGTTATAGGCATACTCTCATTGTATATTGCAGTTAGTCAGGATTATCCTGATATTGTACTTCAGATGGTTGGGCAACAGGTTGCATGGATAGGAATTGGAGTTATTGCTGCCTTAATCGTTATGTTTTTTTCTACCAAGTTCTTATGGCAAATTACACCGTTTCTCTATGTTTTGGGTTTAGGATTGATGGTTCTTCCATTATTTTTCTACAGTCCGGATTTAGTTGCTTCAACAGGTGCTAAGAACTGGGTTACGATTGGAGATACAACGCTGTTTCAACCTTCTGAATTTGTGAAAATCTCATACATCATCATGTTGGCAAGAGTGATTGTTACATTTCACAAGTACCATGAAGAACAGTCCATAAAGAATGATTTCAAATTAATAGGATATTTGACACTCTTTACGATTCCTGTTTTGACATTATTGGCCTTACAAAGTGATTTGGGTACATCTTTGGTTTTCATTGCTATTTTTTGCGGAATGGTTCTTTTATCAGGAGTATCATGGAAAATATTGGTGCCCATTAGCCTTGTTGCATTCATTTTGGTGACTGGCTTTATGTTGATTTTTATTTCACCTGGTGGAACAACTCTATTGCATAATTTGGGAATGGACACGTATCAAATCAACCGGATTTCCGCTTGGTTGGATCCTTTTAAAAATGCTCAAAGTACGACCTATCAACAGGCACAAAGTCTCATTGCGATTGGAAGTGGTGGTTTGAAAGGGATTGGATTTAATCAGACTAATTTATTCATCCCAGTTCGTGAAAGTGACATGATTTTTACTGTTATTGCTGAGAATTTTGGTTTTATAGGTAGTAGTGTGTTGATTGGTCTATATTTATTGTTAATTTATAGAATGTTACGGGTTACCTTGAAATCGAACAACAAATACTATACCTACATATCTACAGGCTATATCATGATGCTTTTGTTCCACGTTTTTGAGAATATTGGTGCAGCAACTGGATTATTGCCTTTGACAGGTATTCCTTTACCTTTTATTTCACAAGGTGGATCATCAATGGTAGCCAACTTAATTGGTATAGGATTGATTTTGTCCATGGGTTACCAGTATCATTTGTCGAATGAAAGAGACAATGATCATTCACGTAAATTTAAAAAAATTACGATCAAACGTTTAGAAAGATAGGTTTTATATGGTAAAAGTTGCAGTAATGTTGGCGCCGGGTTTTGAAGAAATCGAGGCTTTGGCACCTGTTGATATTTTTCGTAGGGCTGGATTTGACTGTCATATGATAGGATTGCTGGATCGAACCGTTGAAGGTTCTCATGGAATTCGTGTGGAAGCTGATACAAGGTTTTCGGGACAATTAACTTCCTATGATCTTGTTGTATTGCCGGGGGGGATGCCAGGTGCTACAAACCTTCGTGATCATAGTGAATTGATCGCGGACTTACAGGCTGTTGTTGACACTGGTAAATTTGTTGCTGCTATCTGTGCTGCTCCTATTGTGCTGGACAGAGCAGGCTTATTGGAGAATAGAAACTACACTTGCTATCCAGGTATGGAACAGGATATTCAATCAGGGAATCATATTGAAGAAGTAGTTGTAGTTGATGGTCCAATCGTTACAAGTCGTGGGGCAGGAACTAGTCTGGAATTTGCTTATACGTTGGTAGATATGTTTGGCAATGATGGGCATGAATTAGCTAAGAAGATGGTTTATCGCCGTAATTAAGTAGAACGAGAAAGGTAGAATGAGAGTCATCTACCTTTCTTTTTTACTGTTAAATTAGTAAAAAATATGCTATAATGAAAGGTATTCACTAGAATGTTTTTAATAGCGATAAAGGAAGAAAAATGACAGAAGAAATCAAAGATTTACAAGAAAAAGCTCAAGAGTATGATGCCAGTCAAATCCAAGTTCTAGAGGGTCTTGAAGCTGTTCGTATGCGTCCAGGGATGTATATTGGTTCCACATCTAAAGAAGGTTTACATCATTTGGTGTGGGAAATTGTCGATAACTCGATTGACGAGGCGTTGGCGGGATTTGCGAATAAAATTGAAGTTATCATTGAGAAAGATAATTCTATTACCGTTATTGATAATGGACGCGGTATTCCTGTTGATATTCAGGAAAGAACGGGTCGCCCAGCTGTTGAGACGGTCTTCACAGTGCTCCATGCCGGAGGTAAATTTGGCGGAGGTGGCTACAAGGTATCTGGTGGTTTGCACGGCGTTGGTTCTTCTGTTGTAAATGCTTTGTCTGCTCAATTGGATGTACGAGTCTATAAAAACGGTCAGGTTTATTACCAAGAATACCGAAGAGGTGAAGTTGTTGCAGATTTGAAAGTAATAGGTGAAACAGACCGTTCTGGTACAACTGTTCATTTCACACCAGACCCTGAGATTTTTACTGAAACAACTGAATTTGAATTTACTAAATTAAACAAGCGAATTCAAGAACTTGCATTTCTAAACCGTGGTTTAAATATTTCAATTACTGACAAACGGGAGGGCTTGGAACAAACCAAGGAATACCATTATGAAGGCGGGATTGCCTCTTATGTTGAATACCTCAATGAAAATAAAGATGTGATTTTTGAGACACCAATTTACACTGAGGGTGAGATGGAGGATATCACTGTTGAGGTTGCTATGCAATATACAACAAGTTATCATGAAAATGTCATCAGTTTCGCCAATAATATCCATACTCATGAAGGCGGTACTCACGAACAAGGTTTCCGTACAGCACTGACTCGTGTCATCAATGATTACGCTAAAAAGAACAAAATCTTAAAGGAAAATGAAGACAATCTAACTGGTGAAGATGTTCGAGAAGGTTTGACAGCAGTCATTTCTGTTAAGCATCCTGTACCGCAATTTGAAGGACAAACAAAGACAAAACTTGGAAATAGCGAAGTTGTAAAGATTACAAACCGCCTCTTTTCTGATGCTTTTGCAGAGTTTCTGTTGGAAAATCCACAGATTGCTCGACGGATTGTTGAGAAAGGGATTCTGGCGAGCAAGGCTCGTATTGCAGCCAAACGTGCGCGTGAAGTAACTCGTAAGAAATCAGGTCTTGAGATTTCCAACCTTCCTGGTAAGTTAGCTGATTGTTCATCGAATGATCCAACAAAGACAGAGTTGTTTATCGTTGAGGGGGATTCAGCCGGTGGATCAGCAAAATCTGGACGAAATCGTGAGTTTCAGGCAATCTTGCCAATTCGTGGTAAAATCTTGAACGTTGAAAAAGCGAGCATGGATAAGATTTTGGCTAATGAAGAAATCCGTAGCTTATTTACTGCTATGGGGACTGGGTTTGGAGCGGATTTTGATGTTACCAAGGCTCGTTACCAAAAATTAGTCATCATGACGGATGCCGATGTCGATGGTGCTCATATTCGTACTCTCCTTTTGACTTTATTCTACCGCTACATGCGTCCGATTGTTGAAGCAGGATATGTCTACATTGCACAACCACCTATCTATGGTGTTAAGGTTGGAAGCGATATTAAAGAGTATATTCAACCAGGTGTCAATCAAGAGCAGGAATTACAAGAAGCTTTAGAGAGACATAGTACAGGACGCTCTAAGCCAACTATTCAGCGTTATAAAGGTTTGGGAGAGATGGATGATCATCAATTATGGGAGACAACTATGAATCCAGAAAACCGTTTAATGGCGCGTGTTTCAGTTGATGATGCTGCAGAAGCTGACAAGATATTTGATATGCTGATGGGGGATAAGGTCGAACCTCGTCGAGAGTTTATCGAAGAAAATGCCGTGTATTCAACACTAGATGTGTAAAAATGAAAAAAATAGTGCAATTGCTAGTAAGATATGGTATAATTAAGCGATATTTACTCGTAATCATTATGAAACTAAGGAGATTTACATGCCTACTGGAACAATCATTTTAATCATTTCGATTGTTATTATTTTAATCATTGCCTATGTAGCCTGTCTGATTGTTCGCAAACGTAATGAAAACCTTTTGGTTGCATTAGAGAAGCGCAAGGAAGATTTATTTAATCTGCCAGTGAATCAGGAAGTGGAGGCCGTTAAGGCGCTTCATTTGATTGGTCAAAGCCAAGTTACATTCCGTGAGTGGAATCAAAAATGGGTGGATTTATCACTCAACTCATTTGCTGATATTGAAAATCATATTTTTGAAGCTGAAGGTTTTAACAATTCTTTCCGATTCATTAGCGCAAAAAATGCAATTGATAGTATTGAAAGCCAGATTAATTTGGTTGAGGAAGATATTGAAGCTATTCGCCACGGACTTGTTGAGTTAAAAGAACAAGAGGAGAAAAATTCAGGTCGCGTGAAACATGCATTGAATCTCTTCGATAGTTTACAGGAAACAGTTCGAGATAATGCTGATAGTTTTGGGGAAACCTTGCCAGAATTAGAGAAACAGTTGAAGAATATTGAAGTCGAATTCTCTGAGTTTGTCATGTTAAATTCATCTGGGGACCCAATCGAGGCGTCTGAAATTCTTGATAAGACGGAAGAGCATATGATTGCCCTGAGTCAAATTATGGATCGTATTCCTAATTTGATTGAAAAGCTCGAAAAATCATTCCCAGATCAATTAGATGATTTGGAGACTGGTTATCGCAAATTAGTAGAACAAAACTATTTGTTTACAGATAATGATATAGAATCTCAATTCCAGAATATTCGTGTCTCTATTCGTGAAAATACAGCCTTGGTTGTATCTTTTGATTTGGATGCAGCTGAAGTTGAAAATGAAAAGATTCAAGCTAAACTGGAAAACCTTTATCAATTGTTCACTCGTGAAGTCGAAGCACATAAAGCAGTTGTGAAGATTAGTAATACCTTGCCAAAATTCTTGGCACATGTCACAGAAAATACTGCGAAACTTGACGAAGAAGCTTCTCGTTTAAATGCAAGTTATTTACTGGCAGAAAGTAAATTGTCTCGTATTAATCAATTGAAAAAACGTTTGGAGTCCATTGAAATAGTTGTGACTGAAAGTGTTGATGAGATTGAGACTCCACAAGTTGCTTATTCAATTTTACAAGAGCGTCTAGAACATGCTTTATCAACATTGAAAGAAATCGAAGAAGAGCAATTGGTACTTGCAGAGTATCTGAAGTCACAAGAAATTTCAGAAAATGCAGCGCGTAAAAAAGCTACACTTTATATCAATAAGCTTCATACCTTGAAACGCTACATGGAAAAACGCAATATGCCAGGCATTCCTGGTGAGTTCTTAACAAGTTTCTTCAGAACAAGCGATCATGTTGAGGCATTGATTTCTGAATTGGACTATAAACGAATTAACATCGAAGTGGTTAACCGTTTATTAGAAAATGCTACTTACGATATGAATCAACTGGAAGAGTTAGCTTATTTAATTGTACAAAATGCAACTTTGACAGAGCAACTCTTACAATATTCTAACCGTTACCGCTCATTCGATGAGAATGTTCAAAAAGCTTTTAATCGTTCTTTAGCTATTTTTGAAAAAGAGTTTGATTATCAAGCCTCTTTTGAAGAAATTTCATTTGCATTGGAGACAGTTGAGCCTGGTGTAACAGAACGTTTCGTTCGTTCATATGAAAAAACTCGTGAAGCCATTCGCTATTAAACAAAGACGAAAAGACCAGTATATCGCATTAGGAAAAGCGATATACTGGTCTTTTTTGTAAGTCCTATCGGTAATTGATGACTTCTTCTTTAGAAATAGAGTATTCTTCTAATAAGGATTCGAGCTGATCAAAGCCTAATCTGAAATGGGCCAGTTTATGACCATCAGATCCAATTGAATAGCGATGGCACCCCAATTGTTGAACCAGAGAAAGTGCATAACGATAAAGGTCTTCGTGATGGTAGAGGTAGATACTCTTTGCATTTAATTCAAATGCAAGATTATTCTCGATCATTTTTTGAAAAATACGAATTAACTGTGGTTCATATATCTGTAAATCCTTGACAGATAAGTCGAAGAGACGAAATCCATAGTCAAAATGGGCAAGAACATCAGCCTCAACGCGTCCGATAGCGTATTCTAGTCGATCTAAGTAGTCACTTATGATGGTATGCATATCCATGTCAGCTACTTCATCGTCTAAGTAGTCATTTACTCCATTATGGTGGACGGAAAGTAGCTTTAGATCAAACTCTTTATCAGCCAGATAAGAAAGAATGTCTGCTTCGCGTGGCTGGAAGTAGCCAATTTCAATTCCTTTTTTGATGCGGTTATTGTATTGTTTGTTTAGCTCAGCTATTTCTTTAGAATAGGCTTCATAGTCGGGTACATCGTCCTGTTTGCTGTAAGGGTTGGATAAGTCAAAATGTTCTGTTGTCACAATTTCGCCATCGTACTGATCCAAATAATCTTTAAAATCTGTTTCTGAGTCATAGGAATGATGAGTGTGCAAATGGTTATCTCGCATGGCAAACCTCCTTTTTTTCTATTGTAACAGAAGCTAGAATCTTGAGCAAGACTTACTTTAAAGGCGAAGGTTAGGATTATCATAAATAATTCTGATAATTCTTGCAATTTCTTAAAAATTTGGTAAAATAGTACAAAATAGAAAATCGAAGATAGAAACAATCCCAAATCACTTGCAGAGAGTATCTAGTTGCTGAAAGGATACAATGATTTGGGCACACATTCTTGAGTGCAGTTGTGAACGGTTGAAAGACTCAATAGCAATTGACGTCTGCTCACGTTACGAGCTGAAGTCTTAGACTTCCTGAGGGATATGTGGCGACATATATCTGAATGAAGGTGGAACCACGTGCAAACGTCCTGATACGAGGACTTCGCATGTGGTTTTTTGATTTTGGAGGATAAAATGGAACTAAAAGGACTGAGAAAGATTGAACCTTACATAGCTGGAAAACAGCCAAAGGTAAAAAATATGATTAAGCTTAATACAAATGAAAATGCCTATGGTCCAAGTCCGGCTGTCATAGATGCATTGGCGAAATTTGAAGGAAAACACCTCCGGCGCTACTCTAGCTTAGATCAGGCTGATTTGCGTCAGGCACTTGCGCATCAGCATGGATTGGATCCGGAGCAGTTTGTGATAGGAAATGGTTCAGATGATATTCTTTCCATGGCTTTCCTTGCTTTTTTTCAAACCGAATCGCCTGTGTTATTTCCAGATCTAACCTATGGGTTCTATAAGGTATGGGCTCAACTCTATGGTGTTCCTTATGAGGAGGTTCCTTTGAGAACTGATTTTAGCTGGCATGTAGCTGACTATCAGAGGGAATGTGGAGGTATTATTCTAACCAATCCAAATGCACCGACAGGGCGTTTTCAGACCTTAGATGAGATCGAGGCTGTATTGAAAGCCAATTCACATGTAGTGGTTATAATTGATGAAGCCTACGTCAATTTTGGTGGACAGTCAGCATTGGGGCTTCTTGATAAATATCCGAATTTATTTATTACTCGTACATTTTCTAAAGATGCTTCTCTAGCAGGATTGCGAGTTGGATACGGTGTAGGTTCTAAGCAACTCATAAGTGTGATTCAAGCCGTTCGCAATTCGATCAATCCCTATAATGTTGATGCGATTTCAGAAACACTTGCACTTGCAGCAGTGGAAGATTGGTCATATTATCAACAGTCTTGCCAAGCCATTATGGAAACACGTGATTGGTTTGCAAATGAATTAGAGGGCTTAAACTTCGATGTCTTACCTTCATCAACAAATTTTCTTTTAGTCAAACCCTCATTGGTTAAGGCGGAGGAGCTGTTTGCCTATTTAGAAAAAGAAAATATTTATATTCGCTATTTTCCTTCCCAGGAACGAATTCAGGATTGGCTTCGTATTTCCATTGGAACGCAGAAGGAAATGGAAACTGTCCTATTAAAAATAAAGGAATATTGTCATGAACAAACGAACATTGCCACAGGGCTTACATGATAAACTGTTTAAACGGGCCAAAGCAACTTATGAAATTGAAAGGACTGTTAGTGATCTCTTAATGGAACGAGGATTTCATCGGATTGAGACACCAACATTGGAACATTTTGAAGTTTTTTCTGATCAGGTAAATAGAGATAATTACCATTTATTTGATAAAGAAGGTCAATTACTTAGCCTGCGCCCAGATATTACCAGTCAAATTGCCAGAGTTATTGCCTCAACACGGGTGCACACACCAATTAAATTTTCATACTCTGGCAAGGTTTTTCAAAGTCAGGAGTTGATGCGGGGGTTGGAAAATGAGCGAACTCAGGCTGGTATCGAAATTATTGGCTTTCCTGCTCAAGTAGCATATCAGCATGCCATTTCTAGTGCGAAGGAAGCTCTTGATAAGCTTGGATTAAAGGGATATAAATTTGAGTTTTCTCATGCGGCAATTTTAAGGACCATCTTCGATCATCTTGAATTGACTGGTGAACTTGCAAATGAACTCTCTCTCCATATTCGGGATAAAAACATCACTAAGTTAAATGAATTTACCAAGCGAAACCCTAGTGAATTTGATGGCTTTATTCGTAGGCTTCCTTATTTATTTGGAGAGAGTGAGACGGTCTTGAGACAAGCTCGGGAAGTGGTGACCAATTCTCAATTACTCAAGACCTTTGATCAATTAGAAGAATTGATTACCTTGATTGAGAAAGACTTAGGTATCGTAACTGTAGATTTAGCGCAACTTCCAACAGTTCCATACTATACCGGTATGATGTTCAAGGTTTTTGATCAACAGGTACCGGATGCCTTCTTATCTGGAGGGCGATATGATAAATTGTTTGAACGATTTGGTGCTCAGAAACTGACAGCGGTTGGATGGGCTTTAGAGATTGATGCGGTTTATCAAGCAATCCGTAAGAATATTGATTATGAAGGGGGCCAGTAAGATGGTGGAACAAGTAACCATTGCTCTAACCAAAGGGCGGATTGAGAAAGAAACGCTTGCTTTACTTGAAAAAGCTGGATTTGACATGTCCTTTATGATGGAAAAAGGGAGAAACTTGATTTTTGAAAGTCCAGATGGGCAGTTTCGTTTTTTATTGGTCAAGGCTCCTGATGTAACGACCTATGTTCGACATGGGGTGGCAGATTTAGGGATTGTTGGTAAGGATGTGCTGATTGAGCACCCAACTGGTTTTCTTGAAATGTTAGATTTAAATTTTGGACTTTGTAAATTTTCAGTAGCTTCCATTCCTACATACAATCCAAGTGACCATAAGCGCAAGCGTATTGCAACCAAATATCCAACTGTTGCCATGGAATATTTTAATAAAAAAGGTGAAGATGTTGAAATCATTTCTATACAAGGCAGTGTGGAAATTGCTCCAGTATTAGGGTTGGCAGATGCTATTGTGGATATTGTGGAAACTGGAAATACCTTAGTTGCTAATGGTCTCGTAGTTTTCGAAGATATTTGTCGTATTTCGACAAGGTTGATTGTTAATAAGGCAAGTATTAAGAACAAGCCCCAAATTCGTGAGTTTATTGAAAAATTGGAAACTATTGTTGGAAATGAGGAGGTACCCTTTACATGAAACGATTAAGTGGAAAAAGTCAAGAAATTGCACAGCTTCTCTATGAAGAACAGATTGCACTAAATGCAGAAACTGTATCGGTTGAGGAAGTTGTTAAAGACATCGTGGCCGATGTTGCTCAAAATGGTGATGAGGCTCTTATACGTTACAATCAACAGTTTGATGGTATTCATGTGGAACAACTGGCTGTTTCTGATGAGATGATTGATGAAGCCTTTGCGGCTATTGATTCGCAAATCCTTTCTGCCTTACAAAAAGCGAAGGCGAATATTGAATCCTACCATCTGCAACAGGTTGAAAAGGGATTTGAAGATCAACCATCACCTGGTGTTATCCGTGGTCAGTTGATTCGTCCATTGGAGAGGGTTGGTGTCTACGTCCCAGGTGGTACTGCTGCCTATCCTTCATCTGTTCTAATGAACGTTGTTCCAGCTAAAATTGCTGGTGTTTCAGAAATTGTAATGATTACTCCTCCACAGGAAACCTATCATCCAGCTATATTGGTTGCAGCAAAACTAGCTGGTGTAGATAAGATTTATCAGGTGGGTGGGGCTCATGGCATTGCTGCTCTTGCATATGGAACGGAGTCTATTCCAAAGGTAGATAAGATAACAGGTCCTGGAAATATTTATGTAGCAACGGCAAAAAAACTAGTTTATGGTTTGGTTGGGATTGATATGATAGCTGGACCATCCGAAATTGGGGTGATCGCAGATGAAACAGCTAACCCTGTTTATGTTGCTGCGGACTTATTATCACAAGCTGAACATGATAAATTGGCACGAGCTATTTTAGTGACTAATTCGGCCAAACTGGCTCAACAAGTAGAACAAGAAATTGAACGGCAGCTTGAATCACTACCGAGAAAGGAAATTGCAGCAGCATCAATTGCTGATAATGGACGGATTATCCTCACAGAAACAGTAGATGAAATGTTTGAGCTGATGAATTTGGTTGCTCCAGAGCATTTGGAAATTGCAATGGAAAATGCCTATGAATATCTACCATTTGTCAAACATGCAGGCTCTATCTTTTTAGGACATTTTACTAGCGAGCCTATTGGAGATTATTTTGCAGGGACCAATCACGTCCTTCCTACATCTGGAACCAGCCGTTTTTATTCAGCATTGGGAGTTCATGATTTTATCAAGCGTATTCAGTATACACAATATAGTAAGGAAGCTGTACAAGCAGCCAGTCAGGCCATTACAACCTTGGCATATTCAGAAGGTTTGGCTGCTCATGCACGTGCAATTGAGGTGAGAAATGAAGAAAGTTAAAGGATTATTGGTCATGGATGTGGATAGCACCTTGATCATGGAAGAAGGAATTGATTTATTAGGCGAGGAAGCAGGGGTAGGCGAACAGGTTGCAAGTATTACCGAGCGTGCCATGCGGGGTGAGTTAGATTTTGAAGAAGCACTTCGGGAACGTGTTGCCCTGTTAAAGGGCTTGCCAGAAACAGTTCTGGATACTATCTTAGGACGTATTCATTTCACACCTGGGGCAAAAGAACTGGTAGCAGAGTTGCACAAGCGAGGTTATAAGGTTGCAGTTGTTTCAGGCGGCTTCCATCAAACGGTGGATATCCTAGCGGAGCGACTCAATCTCGATTATGTTAAAGCTAACCACTTGGAAATTATCAATGGTAAATTAACAGGTCGTGTTCTTGGTGAAATTGTGACTAAGGATGTAAAAAAAGCTCAGTTGAAAGCTTGGGCTTTAGACAATGACTTAGAACTGAAGGATACGGTTGCCATGGGAGATGGAGCCAATGACCTACCTATGATTCAGGAGGCGGGTATTGGAATTGCTTTTTGTGCGAAACCAATTGTTGAACAAGCCGCTCCTTACCGTATCACCGAAAAAAATCTCTATAAGGCAATTGAAATTATTGATGAGGTAAGTGCATGAGACAAGCAAGTATTGAACGTAACACATTTGAGACCAAAATCAAGTTGACGGTAAATCTGGATCAACAAGAACCTGTTGAGATTGCAACAGGTGTAGGTTTTTTTGACCATATGCTGACGCTTTTCGCCCGTCATAGCCGCATTTCACTCCTTGTTACTGTAGATGGAGATACTTGGGTGGATAGTCACCATACTGTTGAGGATGTGGGAATTGTTTTAGGACAAGCTATAAGAGAAGCCTTAGGTAAAAAAGAAGGTATAAACCGCTATGGAACTAGCTTTGTACCCATGGATGAAACGCTTGGAATGGCTAGTCTTGATCTTTCTGGTCGTTCTTACCTGGTTTTTGATGCTCATTTTGACAATCCAAAATTAGGAGATTTTGATACTGAATTAGTGGAAGAATTCTTTCAAGCGTTGGCCTTCAATCTACAAATGAACCTCCACTTAAAAATATTACATGGAAAGAATAGTCATCACAAGTCAGAAAGTTTATTCAAGGCTACTGGTCGTGCTTTACGAGAAGCAATCACGATAAACCCTGAGATTCAAGGGGTTAACTCAACAAAAGGGATCTTGTAAGATGATGATTGTAATTGATTATGATGCTGGCAATACTGCAAATGTATTGCGAGCTTTAAAGAGTATTGGAGTAGAAGCAGTATTGTCTGCAAATCCAGAGAAAATTCGGAAGGCCCAAGGATTAATATTGCCTGGAGTAGGAGCCTTTCCTTCTGCAATGGCGGAGTTGGAAAAACGCCAACTCATCCCAGCCATTAAGGAGGCTGTAGCTGGCGGAACACCCCTCTTGGGAATTTGTCTTGGGATGCAGTTGCTTCTTGAAGAAGGATTGGAACACAAGCCAACTCAAGGATTAGGACTGATTCCTGGAACGTGTCGGCCAATCCTACCAGAGGCTGGATTTCCTGTCCCCCACATGGGATGGAATGTTTTGCAAACGAGACAACAGAATCCACTCACTAGTGATTTAGATGGAGAATCTGTCTATTTTGTCCATAGTTATTTTACAGATATTCCCAATGAATATTTGGATGTAACTGCCTCTTATAGCCAAGAAATTCCAGCTATGATATCCAAAGAAAAAGTGTATGGTGCGCAATTTCACCCTGAAAAATCGGGGGAGATTGGCCTAGGCATTTTGCGGAATTTTGCTCAAGTTTGTCAACTAGAAAGTAGAGGTGGGATATGAAGATTTATCCAGCCATAGATATAAGAGAAGGTCGCGCTGTTCGTCTGTTCAAAGGAGACTTTCGTCAAGAGACAGTTGTTAATCCAGATGTGATTGGACAAGCTAAACTATTCAAAGAAGCTGGTATTGATTTTATCCATGTTGTGGATTTGGATGGAGCTTTGGAAGGGCGGGCTGCCAACCGTGATTTAATTGCTCAGTTAAAACAGGAGACCGATTTGAACATACAAGTTGGTGGGGGAATTCGCACCATTGAGCAGATTGCGGACTATTTGGAAGTTGGTATTGATCGTGTGATTATTGGTTCTATGGCTGTCAAAAATCCTTCTTTTGTGCAAGAGGCACTAGCTCAGTTTGGCAGTGATAGAATCGTTGTAGGGATTGATGCAAAATTTGGTCGTGTCGCAACGGAAGGGTGGCTTGAAACCAGTGATGTAGACTTTGTTCAGCTTGCTTTAGAAATGGAAAAAATTGGTGTCCGCTTATTTGTTTATACAGATGTAGATCGCGATGGAACGCTAGCAGGTCCCAACTTTGCTCATTACAAAGAGTTAATTGCAAAACTCACAAGTGCCAAAGTAATTGCTTCTGGTGGTATTCATGCTCTCAGTGATTTGGAACAATTAAAAGCAATTGGTGTTTACGGTACGATCGTAGGCAAGGCTTACTATAGTGGAAGAATTAGCCTTGCTGAACTGGTTGAAGTGGAGGAATAATATGTTAGCGAAACGCATTATTCCTTGCCTTGATGTCAAAGACGGCCGAGTGGTTAAAGGTGTTAATTTTGTCAATTTAACTGATGTGGGGAATCCTGTTGATGCTGCCAAAGCCTATTATGAAGCTGGTTGTGATGAACTAGTTTTCCTTGATATTACAGCAACCCATGAAGAACGAGATACGACTGTTGATATGGTACGCCGAGTTGCAGAGCAGGTTTTTATTCCTTTTACAGTTGGTGGAGGTATTCGGTCGGTCGAAGATATGAATAAGATGCTAAAGGCTGGTGCCGACAAGGTTTCTGTAAATTCATCAGCTGTTGCAAATCCACAACTCATTGCGGACTGTGCAGAAAAGTTTGGTAATCAATGTGTAGTGGTGGCAATAGATGCAAAAAAAGTAGAGGATGGTTCCTGGCATGTCTTTGTAGCAGGTGGTAGAAAAGATACAGGTATTGACCTACTTGACTGGGCCAAAAAGGTAGTTTCCCTTGGTGCTGGTGAAATCCTTTTAACCAGCATGGATAAGGATGGCACCAAGTCTGGTTTTGATATCGAAATGCTCAATGCTGTGGCTAATGTAGTGACGGTTCCGATCATTGCTTCAGGTGGTGCGGGCAATAGCCAACATATCTTAGAGGTTTTTGAACAAACTCCTGCTACTGGAGCGTTGGCTGCTTCTATATTTCACTATGGTGAAGTGAGCATTGCTGATACTAAGCAGGCTATGCGACAAAGTGGAATAGAGGTAAGAGTGTGATGGTACAGTTAAATTTTGAAAAGCAGGGGGGACTGATACCTGTGATTGTTACAGACTACCAAACAGGTCAGGTCCTCATGCTCGCTTACATGAATCAAGATGCCTATGAAAAAACACTAAGTACCAGGCAAATGCACTACTGGAGTCGTTCTCGCCAGGAGCTTTGGCATAAAGGCGCAACGAGTGGACATTTTCAAGAGGTAGTCTCCATAAAAACGGATTGTGACAATGATACTCTCCTGGTATCCGTTCGACAAACAGTTGCTGCCTGCCACACAGGTGCATACAGTTGTTTCTTTAATGATATTTTGTAATGAAAGGAAAAAAGATGCTCAATACCCTATATCAAGAAGCTCTAGATCGTAAAACCAACCCCAGAGAGGGTTCTTATACCAATTACCTTTATACCAAAGGCTTGGATAAAATCTTGAAAAAAGTCGGAGAAGAATCGACAGAAGTTGTACTCGCTGCAAAAAATGCAGATAAAGATGAAATTTCTCAAGAAGTTGCTGATTTGCTCTACCATTTAGCAGTACTTTTAGTGGAAACAGAAGTATCACCTCAAGATGTAGAAGCTGTATTAATTGAACGTCAAGGAAAAATAAGTAAAACAACCGACAGAAAAGAAATCACCAATTACTAGTGAATTTAGGGTAACTAATCGAAAGAAATTAATATCTTTGATTTCCGTTACTTCCAGTTAACCAATATGTTTAAGTTAGGCTAGGGTAGGGTAGTAAATCTTTGACTTACACTTTTCGAAAATCAAAATTATCCGTTGACAAGAGCCTTGATGAGTGGAGTGGGAAAGACATTGACCAGGTCAAAAAGAGTTCCCCTCACTTCCAAATATGTAGGTTCGGGCTTCTGTGGTCACCTTCTAATTTTACGGTGGCCAGCTAAAACAGTTTCCCAAACAAACCTCGCTTTTATTTTTTAGCTCGGGTTAAAACAGTCACTTCCCTGACTGTTTTAATCCACTCCACTGGACTATTTTGACACAAATTTCGTTTGTTTTTTCCTACCGCTAATAATATCCCAGATTGTTAGAGTAATCTGAGATTTTGACACGAACTCTGAGAAGTGGCCCTGGGCTTGAGGCAAGCCTCAGCTTGTTGTAGTTGAATGAGAAAGTAACATAGTAATATCTTCGGCTTCATGTCCCGAAGACAGATTGCAATATTTCTAGACTTCAACTATCTATCAGATAGTTGAAGCTAGGGTGCTTTCGATTTTCATTGAGTATTAAAAAGTATTAGAATGTTGATGGAAATAAAAATCAGATGTTCATTGTAATGTGAGCATCTGATTTTTTTAGTTGAAAAAAATTCTCGAGTCTAATATCTAAAGGAGGCTGGGCATAAAGCCCAGGGTCGCTTCTCAGAGTTCGCGTCAACATCTCAGCGCAGTGGTTGATTGGCAGATTTGTTCGTGTTTTACACTCCAAATCTAACCTAATCAACTGTGCGGGGGTGGGAAGACGAACTCTTTTTATCTTAGTCGAGTTCTTTCCCACTCCCATTACTTTTCAAATTCTGCTTTGCTTTTAACATCGCCGTATTCTTCAGCAACTTCTTTACTGAGAATGTCTGCGTAGCTTGCAAGTGGGATGTCTTGACCATATTTTTTACGGAGAGCTGTTGTGACTAACCGATACGCTAAGTTGACATTGCGAGACAAGATGGGACCATGGAAGTAGCTACCAAAGGTATTTTTGTAGTGCATACCCTCTCCTCCATCTTCCTTGTTGTTCCCATTACCATAGACAACATTACCTAGCGGTTTCTGATTATCAGCCAAGAAAGTTCGGCCTTGGTGGTTTTCAAATCCATAGTAGGTCTCATTAAATTCATCATTGTGAATTTTGATATCCCCAATATAGCGGTTATTAGTCTGGTTGAGTGTATAGTGACCTAAAATGCCTAAACCGTCAATTTTACGTCCACCTGCTTCAATATAATATTTACCAAGTAATTGGAATCCTCCACAGATGGCTAGCATAACACCTCCATTTTCAATGTAGTCAGCTAGATTTTCTTTTTTTGTTGGCAAATCTTTGGCTAGAACAGATTGCTCATAATCTTGACCGCCCCCGAAAAAGACGATGTCATATAAGTCTTTGTCAAAACGGTCTGTCAGCGAAACAATGTCGACTTGAACTCGCGCCCCCAGCTTTTCAGCAACATATTTGAGCATAAGGACATTGCCATTATCACCATAGGTATTCATCAAGTCGCCGTAAAGGTGAGCGATATGGAGATCGTATTGATAGTCTTTATCAGGGCTTTTTAAACAGGTATAGACCATTATTTCATCTCCTTTCCAACGGCTTGACGCTGAGCGAGTAAGTCACGAAATTCCAACATAGCTGTATATGTAGCCAATATATAGGCGTGTTGGCTGCTAGATTGCTCTATTAAGCTCATGATGTCCTCCAGTTTAGATGTTTCAACAATCTGGTTTTCAGGGAAACCAGTCACACGAAGGCGACGGGCAATCTCTGATGAACGAACCCCACCAGCAAACACTTGTGGAATGTCCATTTGGGTTATTTGCTCAAAGTCTGCATCCCAAATCCAGCTGGTATCAATACCGTCAGCGTAGTTGGCGTTAAGTAGGACTGACAAACTAAAGTCATATGGAGCCAATTTCATCATTTCAATGGCTTGAGTTGCACCTACTGGATTTTTGATAAGGACAAGTGTGCAATTCTTATCCCCTATTTTAAAGGATTCTTGGCGACCAAAAACTGCCTTAGATTTATCAAAACCGGCTTTGATTACTTCAGGTGAAACTCCGAAGAATTCAGCGACACTGACTGCTGCAAGAGCATTATAAATGTTGTAGAGACCACCGATATTGATTTTATAATCTTGGCCATCAATCACGAAAGTAGAAGAAGTATTGGTAATTTCCTTCAACTCAGTCAACTTGTAGTCCAGCTCAGGTCTGCTAAAGCCACAGTTGGTACAAATATAGCTCCCTAAGTTAGCATATGTATTGAGCTTGTACTGGATAGTCTGGTGGCAATGTGGGCAAAGAATGCCTTCAGTATTGTAATGCGCCAGTCGTGGTTCATGTTCTTCCGTTGCAAAACCGTAGTATTTAACTGGATTGATAACAGAAGTTGAATTGAAGAGCGGGCTATCACCATTCGCCAATATAGTTGCTTGAGGAGCTTTGGATGCCCCGTCCAAAATCATCTGATAGGTGGTATAAATTTCACCGTAGCGATCCATTTGATCACGGAAGATATTGGTGAAGACTATTAAGCTAGGTTTAATAAAATCTGTAATACGAGCAAGGCTGGCTTCGTCAATTTCTAAGACAGCTATTTTTTTGCCATTCTTATTTTTCTTAGCTGATAAAAAAGTGGCTGTAATCCCGGTAATCATATTGGCACCACTAGTGTTGGTTGTGATTTCTCCAAATGCTTCTTGGAGAATTCCAACTGTTAATGCGGTTGTCAACGTCTTGCCGTTTGTTCCGGTAATGACGACAACTTCATAATCCTTAGCTAAATTGTCTAAAATATGTTTATCGAATTTGAGGGCGATTTTGCCAGGAAGGGTCGTTCCTCGTCCAAGTTTTTTCAAGATAAATTGACTGGATTTCCCTGCTGCAATCCCTAGTAATGTATTTATTTTCATGGAACTATTTTAACATAAAATAAACTGTTTATCTATTATGGAACTATGAGATACTTCACAATGATATGTCATTTTTTTTATCCGTTAAAGAGAGCTCGGACTCATATATGTGCCTAATTTATGATATAATAGAAACACTACTGTGTTATACTTTAGAAAGTGTGAGGTATACATGTTAAACTTAAACCAATTATTTGATTTAGGCTATTGGTCAAGTTTGATAGCAAGTCCATGGACTGCTCTTCTTCACCTAATAGATATTAGTATTGTTGCTTATTTGATTTATAATTTTAGTAAGGCCATCGCTGGTACTAAGATTATGACCCTCATTCGAGGAGTATTTCTTTTTATTATTGTTCAAATTGTAGCAAGTATTTTTGGCTTACAAACGATAGCTTGGTTGATTAACCAAGTCATCACTTATGGGGTCATTGCAGCAGTTGTTATCTTTGCTCCTGAATTTCGAGCTATGTTGGAAAAGCTCGGGCGAACAACTCAGATTTTTACGACAAATACCGTCAGTGCGGAAGAAAAATTAATAGTTGCCTTTCTTAAGTCGGTTGCTTACATGTCCCCACGGAAAATCGGAGCCTTAGTGGCGGTTGAGCAAGCTCAGACCTTGCAGGAGTATCGATCTACCGGAATTCCGTTAAATGCAGATGTGTCCAGGGAACTTTTAATTAATATTTTTATTCCCAATACTCCTTTGCATGATGGGGCAGTAATCGTTAAGGAGGACAAAATCGCAGTAGCTTGTGCCTATTTGCCTTTGTCAGAAAGTGCAGGGATTTCCAAGGAATTTGGGACACGACACCGCGCTGCGATTGGATTATCGGAAGTGTCAGACGCCTTTGTCTTTATTGTTTCAGAGGAAACGGGCAGTATCTCTATTGCACATAATGGCATTTTCAAACATGATCTGACCTTAGAAGAGTTTGAAGCAGAGTTACGGGCTACTTTTATTCGAGAACCTGATATCAAACAAACTGTATGGAAACGATTGAGGGGAGGCAAGAATGAATAAAAAGTTTAGAATAGTTGGTCATCTCACCCTATCTATTTTTTTAGCCCTCTTACTCTTTTTCTATGCTACGACAACCAATTATAAAAATTCAGAGTCATCTGCGAGTAATACCGAATCAGAAACCTATGTTCATACTTTAAGTGGCGTCCCAATTGACATTGAATACGACACGAATAAGTATTTTATATCTGGTTTCTCCTCAACTGTGGATGTCGAGTTACGAGGATCCAACCGTGTACTTCTACAACGAGAATCTGATGAATCGACTCGCACTTTTCAAGTTATTGCAGATTTAAGAGAGCATACGGAAGGCACGCGAACAGTTAAATTACAATTAGCTAATCTACCAGCGGGTATCAGTGCCACATTGGCACCAGATGCTATTACTGTTAAAATCGGGAAAAAAGTTAGTCAGAGTTTTGCCGTTGAAGGGGTCATTTATAGCAATCAATTGGCAAGTGGATACAGTGTGTCTAAAGTCACTGTGGATGTCAGCTCTGTAAAGGTGACTACTGATGAAGAAACCATGGCAAAAATTGATCATGTGGAAGCAGTTGCAGTTGATATTAGTAATTTAGACTCAAATTATAGTGGTACAGCCAAGCTACAAGCAGTTGATAGTGATGGAAATGTCTTGCCAGTGGTTTTATCTGAAACAGAAGCAAATATTCAAGTCGTTGTTACAAAAACAAAATAAGGAATGAAAAAAA
This sequence comes from Streptococcus sp. VTCC 12905, assembly GCF_049893385.1. Lineage (NCBI taxonomy): Bacteria > Bacillati > Bacillota > Bacilli > Lactobacillales > Streptococcaceae > Streptococcus > Streptococcus sp. VTCC 12905. Next base: position 106,704 of record NZ_JBMVJC010000002.1, read on the forward strand.
TGGGTAAATATTTTGGTACGGACGGTGTCCGTGGAGAAGCAAACGTAGAATTGACGCCAGAATTGGCATTTAAACTAGGTCGTTTTGGTGGCTATGTCCTTAGTCAACATGAAACGGATGTACCTCGAGTTTTCGTGGCGCGTGACACACGTATTTCAGGACAAATGCTTGAGTCTGCTTTGGTTGCAGGTCTTTTATCAGTAGGTATTCATGTATATAAACTTGGTGTGCTCGCAACACCTGGTGTTGCCCACTTAGTCAAAGCAGAAAAAGCTAGCGCAGGGGTTATGATTTCTGCAAGCCACAATCCAGCACAGGATAATGGAATTAAGTTCTTTGCTGGTGATGGTTTCAAATTAGATGATGCATTGGAAGCAGAGATAGAAGCTCTTCTTGATGCGGAAGAAGATACATTACCACGTCCGTCTGCTCAAGGTTTGGGTGATGTAGTGGAGTATCCAGAAGGTCTACGCAAGTATCAACAATTTTTAGTATCAACTGGTACTGAATTAGAAGGTATGAAAGTTGCTTTGGATACAGCTAATGGTGCAGCGGCAACTTCTGCTCGCCAAATTTTTGCAGACCTAGGCGCAGATTTGACGGTTATCGCTGAAAATCCAGACGGTTTGAATATTAATGAGGGCGTTGGTTCTACGCATCCTGAAAAATTGCAAGAATTAGTTAAGGAAACCGGTAGTCAAATTGGCCTTGCCTTTGATGGAGATAGCGATCGCTTGATTGCTGTAGACGAGAATGGTGATTTAGTAGATGGCGATCGCATCATGTATATCATTGGTAAATACCTTGCTGATCGTGGTCTATTGGCCAAAAATACAATTGTGACCACAGTTATGTCCAATCTCGGATTCCATAAGGCCTTGGATCGCGAAGGAATTGAAAAAGCTGTGACCGCAGTTGGAGACCGTTATGTGGTCGAGGAAATGCGCAAAGAAGGTTACAATATTGGTGGTGAACAATCTGGTCACGTAATTCTTATGGATTATAATACCACAGGTGATGGCCAATTGACCGCTGTGCAACTGACTAAAATCATGAAAGAAACAGGTAAAACCTTGTCAGAGTTGGCAGCAGAAGTTACGATTTATCCACAAAAATTAGTCAATATTCGTGTTGAAAACAGCATGAAGGATAAATCTATGGAGGTTCCTGCTATCGCAGCTATCATTGAAAAGATGGAGGCAGAGATGGCAGGGAATGGCCGTATCTTAGTTCGTCCAAGTGGGACTGAGCCACTATTGCGTGTTATGGCGGAAGCCCCAACAGATGCTGAGGTTGACTACTATGTAGATACAATCGTAGATGTGGTTCGTGCTGAAATCGGTTTAGATTAAAAGAGTAAACAGAGACTGGAAGCATTTCCAGCCTCTTTTGTGAGGAATTTATGAGTATTTTAGAAGTAAAGAATTTGAGCCATGGCTTTGGTGACCGTGCAATTTTTGAAAATGTCTCCTTCCGTCTCTTGAAAGGGGAACATATCGGACTTGTCGGTGCCAATGGTGAAGGGAAATCGACCTTCATGTCCATCGTGACAGGTCAATTGCAGCCAGATGAAGGTAAGGTTGAATGGTCACGTTATGTAACGGCAGGTTATTTAGACCAGCATGCTAAATTAGAAAAGGGTCAATCGGTCCGTGACGTCTTACGCACAGCCTTTGATGAATTATTCAAAACCGAAGCTCGTATCAATGATATATATATGTCAATGGCTGAAGATGGGGTTGATATTGATGCTCTTATGGAAGAGGTTGGAGAACTCCAAGATCGCTTGGAAAGTCGTGATTTCTATACTTTAGATGCTAAAATTGATGAAGTAGCTCGTGCTCTTGGTGTCATGGAATACGGTATGGACAAGGATGTGACGGAATTGTCTGGAGGTCAACGGACCAAGGTACTCTTGGCTAAGTTGCTTTTAGAGAAGCCAGATATTTTGCTCTTGGATGAACCAACCAACTACTTGGATGCTGAGCATATTGATTGGCTCAAACGATATTTGCAGAACTATGAAAATGCATTTGTTTTAATTTCCCATGATATTGCATTCTTGAATGATGTGATCAATATTGTTTATCATGTTGAAAACCAACTTTTAACTCGCTATACCGGTGACTATTATCAATTCCAAGAAGTCCATGCCATGAAGCGTGCACAATTGGAAGCGGCCTATGAACGTCAACAGAAAGAAATCGCTGATTTGCAGGATTTTGTGAATCGAAATAAGGCTCGAGTTGCTACTCGAAATATGGCTATGTCTCGTCAGAAGAAGTTGGATAAGATGGAGATTATTGAACTTCAATCCGAAAAACCAAAGCCATCCTTCGACTTCAAAATGGCACGCACACCAAGTCGATTTATCTTCCAGACCAATAATTTAGAAATAGGATACGATCGCGTTTTAACACGTAAACCGCTCAATTTAACCTTTGAGCGTAACCAAAAGATTGCCATTGTCGGTGCCAACGGTATTGGTAAATCCACCCTTCTCAAAAGTCTTCTAGGCATTATTCCACCGCTAGGAGGAACTGTTGAGCGTGGGGAGTATTTAGAATTAGGTTATTTTGAACAGGAAGTTGCAGCTGGTAATCGTCAGACGCCACTTGAAGCGGTATGGGATGCCTTTCCTGCACTTAATCAAGCGGAAGTCCGTGCTGCCTTGGCTCGCTGCGGTTTAACCACTAAACATATCGAAAGCCAGATTCAAGTCCTTTCAGGTGGAGAACAGGCTAAGGTTCGTTTCTGTTTGCTTATGAACCGTGAAAACAATGTAATTATACTTGACGAGCCGACCAACCATTTAGATGTGGATGCCAAAGATGAACTTAAACGAGCTCTCAAAGCCTACAAGGGCTCTATTCTCATGGTCTGCCATGAGCCTGATTTCTATGAGGGCTGGGTTGACGATGTTTGGGATTTTAATGACCTGACTTAAGAAGTAATACTCAATGAAAACCAAAATCCGACTTGCTCCAATTGTCCGGAGAACCTTTGAAGGTTGGAAATAGGCGAACCTAGTTCGTTTCGCTCTGATGCAGATAGAACTCTGTTCCTTTTCTATTTCAAGGGAACAGGTTGAAAACCTCCTCAGGAGCGCTTTACAGTCATCAAATTAAGTCAACAACGTCTGATTTTGATTTTCGAAGAGTATAGGCTGCCGAAAGGTAGCTTTTTCTTTGTATGCATACTATAATAGAATGAGCATAGTAAAGGAGGTAAAAACATGAAAAGAATAGAACGAGGTCACACTGGCTAGACCTCTCCAGAGGAAAAAAGAATGACTAAATATGTAGACTTCAATCAAGATAGATGGAATAGGGTATCGAGTAGACAAGGTAATCCCTATACAATTCCTCTTAGTCATGAGGAATTTGAACATGCAAAGGCAAATTCCCTCACCGTCGCTTTGACAGTTGGAAAGACAGTTCCACTTAACTGGTTTGAAAAGGCTAGAGGAAAAAAATTATTGGGACTAGCTTGTGGAGGTGGTCAACAGGGACCGATTTTTGCAGCTCATGGTTATGAAACGACTATAATGGATTTTTCTCTGAAACAGTTGGAAAAAGATAGGTTCGTTGCAGAGCGAGAAAATTTAGATTTACAGACGATTCAGGCAGATATGACACAAGCTTTTCCTTTTGAGGATGAAACTTTTGACATTATTTTTTGCCCTGTTTCAAATGTCTATATTGAAGACCTAACCAATATGTGGCAGGAATCCTATCGGATCTTGAAAAAGGGCGGACTACTCATGGTGGGCTACATGAATCCTTGGATTTATGTCTTTGATGCTGACGAGGTCTGGGATCAGCCAGACAAGACCTTGATACCGAAGTACAGCCTGCCTTTCAACGCACGAAAATTAGAAGAAGCAGGACAAATTGCGATTGACCCAGAATATGGCTATGAATTTAGCCACACCTTAGAAGAACAGATTGCTGGGCAATTTCGAGCTGGTTTTGCCATGATTGATTTTTACGAATCAAAGGATCATCGCAATCGCCTGTCCCAATTTGGTTCAGATTATCTGGCGAATTTGTCAATAAAATTATAGAGTTAAGCTACCGAAAGGTAGTTTTTTTATAGATGATTGAGTGTTTCACAATGAGATCTCAGATATTTTGACCGATTAATCAAAATATGTTATTATATATTTGATAGTAATGTAACTGATAATAAAGGATTGAAAGGAAGATATATCATGAAGTACCAATTTAAACGGATTATGTTGTTGACAATTCTAACTACCATATTCTTATCTGCATGCCAGCCAGCTAAAAACGAAATGGATTCTCTTGAGCAGTATAGGACCGAATATATCGGAGATAATAACAATGTAATTAAGATTGCAAGTTTACAGGATTACCCGACAGGTTACACGTATGATCATATTGAAATACGTTCAGATGAAGAACCATATGAGCTTATCATCTATTTGAAAGTAACTGAAATGCCTGACTCTGACTATTTAGATTTAGAGCAGAATAGTAACTCCATTTTTGACTTGATTGCTAATTTAGGAAAGATAACCTTTGTCAATGAAGAAACCCAAAAAGAAATAGTTTCATATAATAAAGAATGACCTGCCTTATGTAGGTTATTTCTCAATTATGAGTATCGTCTGAATTTTATTAGATAGTTTCAAATTACTTGACATATTGATAGATAGGAGTATAATTAGAATTATTCTAAACAAACATTAGAATCATTATAAATTGGAGGCGATAACTATGACAATGAAAGATTATGGAAAAGATCCATTTGTAACCAATATTGAAACTGCTACGCTAGAAAATACAAACTATCGAACAGCAATTTGGACTGGTGAATTGCTTCAAGTGACCTTGATGTCCATTCCAGTCGGAGAAGATATTGGTGCGGAAGTGCACAATGAAAATGATCAGTTCCTCCGCATTGAACAAGGTCATGGCCGAGTTATCATGGGAGAATCTGCTGAAAAGATTACCTTGGATAGAGAAGTTGGACCAGAAGATGTTATCTTGATTCCAAACGGTACCTACCATAATGTCATCAATATTGGCCAAGAAGACCTCAAAATCTATTCTATCTATGGACCAGCCCATCACGCTCATGGTACAGTTCATGAAACACAAGCTATTGCACTTGCTGCGGAAGAAGCTGAAGAACATGGTCACTAATACACCGATTTTTGAACTAAAATCCGTCGGCTTATCTGATAAAGGTAAGTCGATTTTGACTGATATTCATTTTTCTGTTAGCGAAGGTGAGCGTCTAACTTTGGTTGGGCCTTCGGGTAGCGGAAAAAGTAGCATCTTAAAACTATTAGCAGGGCTTACTTCAGCGACTCAAGGACAGATTCTTTTTAGAGGAAAAGAAATAGAGAAGCTGGATATGCCCACCTATCGAAGAGAGGTTTCCTATTGCTTTCAACAACCTGTACTTTTTGGAAATACAGTCGAAGACAATCTGCGTTTTCCATTCACAGTGAGACAGTTAGAATTTGATAAATCAAAAGCGATTACAGCCTTAAAGAATGTAAATTTAGGTGAAGATTTTCTTACCCAAAGGATTACAGAATTATCAGGTGGTGAAAAACAACGTGTCGCTCTTATACGCAATTTACTTTTTGAACCTCAAGTTTTGCTATTAGACGAAGTTACTGCAGGGTTAGATGCGGAGACCAAAGCTATTGTGAATCAATTACTTACTGATTACCACATTTCTGGAAAAACATTAATTGAAGTGACGCATGACCAATCAGAAATTGATGGGGCTAAGCATATTTTGAGATTGAAAGATGGGAGGATGCAAGCATGAACTCTGTTTCAGTAGATAATCTATCCCTAGTCTTAATTTTCGGCTTGGTTCTACTTGCGATGGGGATAAGCCAAAAAGAGAAACTAGGGCTGACAAAAGATATTTTGGTAGCGGTTGTCCGTACGATTGTTCAGCTATTCGTTGTTGGCTATATTTAAAAATTTATTTTTCAAGTTTCGAATATTTTCCTCAGTTTGGGTATGGTGTTGATTATTCTTTATAATGCCAGTGTACAAGCAAATAAACGCAATCCAAACAAGAACAAAAAGCTGATTTATCCTTTTCTTGCTTTGCTCACTTCCACCAGTATCACTTTAGGATTGTTACTGTTATCAGGTGCCATCCAATTAATACCTTCTCAAGTCATTCCAATTTCAGGGATGTTGGCTAGTAATGCAATGACAGCAATCGGTCTATCCTATCGAGCAATGTACCGGTCCTTTTCTGATAACCGCCAACAGGTGTTGGAAAAATTAAGTCTAGGGGCAACGAGTAAATTGGCTTCACAGGAAATTTTGCGAGAATCCATTCGGACAGGTATGCAACCGACAATTGACTCAGCCAAAACTGTTGGTTTAGTCAGTTTACCAGGAATGATGTCTGGACTGATTTTTGCAGGAGTAGACCCTGTCCAAGCCATTCGCTATCAGATTATGGTCATGTTCATGCTGCTATCTGCAACCAGTCTCGCATCTGTTATAGCCTCATATGCGGCCTATAAGACTTATTTTACAGATAGGACGCAGTTAGATTTTGAATAAGGAAAATGATCTTTCTGTGTGAAAGGTCATTTTTTATCGGTGAAGTTCGCGAAAATATGATAGAATAGACTTACTTTGATACTGAAAAGGAGAACATATGACAGTAGATTTTAGAGCAGAGTTTGACAAACGCAAAGATGAGTTTTTAGCGGACCTCTTTGACCTCTTACGCATCAATTCTGAGCGTGACGACAGCCAAGCAGATGCCCAGCATCCATTTGGACCTGGACCAGTGCGTGCCTTGGACAAGTTCCTTGAAATCGCAGAGCGTGACGGCTATCCGACTAAAAATGTCGATAACTATGCAGGTCACTTTGAGTTTGGTGAAGGCGACGAAGTCCTTGGTATTTTCGGTCATTTGGACGTGGTGCCAGCAGGAAGCGGTTGGAATACTAACCCATACGAGCCACAAATCATCGATGGTAAGCTCTTTGCTCGCGGATCTTCTGACGACAAGGGACCAACCATGGCTTGTTACTACGGCTTGAAAATCATCAAGGAGTTGGGTCTTCCGACCTCTAAAAAAGTCCGTTTCATCGTTGGTACCGATGAAGAGTCTGGCTGGGCGGACATGGATTACTACTTCGAGCACGTCGGCCTTCCTTTGCCAGATTTCGGATTTTCTCCAGATGCTGAGTTCCCAATTATCAACGGGGAAAAGGGCAATATCACAGCTTATCTTCATTTTGCGGGGGAAAATAGCGGAGCTGCTAAACTGCATTCCTTCACTGGTGGTTTGCGTGAGAACATGGTGCCTGAATCTGCGACAGCTATTATCTCTGGCGACCTAGCAGATCTGGACAGCAAGTTAGCAGCATTCACAGCTGCTTATGGCCTAAATGCTGACGCGGAAACTCTTGAAAATGGTCAAGTTCAAGTAAAAGTCATCGGAAAATCAGCCCACGGGTCAACCCCAGAAGAAGGTGTCAACGGAGCAACCTATTTGGCAAAATTCCTCAGCCAATTCGCCTTTGACGGAGCAGCTAAAGCTTATCTTGATCTTGCTGGTCAAGTCCTTCTGGAAGACCACGATGGACAAAAACTCGGCGTAGCCATCTACGATGAGCAAATGGGAGCTCTTTCTATGAACGTTGGTGTCTTTAAGTTTGATGAAACCTCATCTGATAACACCATTGCCCTCAACTTCCGTTATCCAAAAAATACCAACCCAGAAACCATCAAGGCTGGTTTGGAAAAACTGGGCGTGGAAGCTGTTAGCCTGTCTGAGCACGGTCATACTCCACATTATTGCCCGATCGATGACCCAATGGTCGCAACCCTCTTGTCTGTTTATGAAAAACACACAGGCTTGAAAGGTCACGAACAAGTAATCGGTGGTGGAACATTCGGCCGCTTGCTCAAACGTGGTGTTGCCTACGGAGCTATGTTCCCAGGCGATGTCAATACCATGCACCAAGCCAATGAATTTATCGAAGTGGAGCAACTCTACCGTGCAGCTGCCATTTACGCAGAAGCTATCTATGAATTAATCAAATAGTACGAACCCATATTTACAGTACAGCACTTTTATCTAAGGCTAGTTTTTCAGCTACACATCGTTCGTTTTTTTTCAAAATACAGTCGGTATTCCTTCAAAAAACTGCCTTGATTAGCTGAAAAACTATCTCATATATCAAAGTACTTTACTTGTAAATGCAGGTCCTTATCAAGATGGGTTCGCCCATCTTTTTTAGGAGGGGGAATGGAACTGAGAGAACTCACAGTTGCAGGTTTGGAAATGGTCAAACAGCTCTTCTTATCTGTATTTACAGTCAATGAAAATAAAAATCAGTTTATGCGACGCAGGTGCAGATAGAACTCTGTCACTTTATTATTGTCAAGTGACAGGCTGGAAACCTCCGCTGGAGATTTCCACTCATCTTCCACTTCGTATGTTCTTCTTCTTTGGACGATATACGAAACAGTGGCACTTAGCACTTGCGGGCTTAACGATTGCGATTATTCCGGTCACTCTCAGTTACTTCTTTGCCCAAAAACACATTATTAAAGGTGTGGCCGATGGTGCTGTGAAGTAAAGTGTGGTGATGAATAAAAAAATAACAACCAAAAGACATGGAGTAAGCAAAAACCCGCTCCATGTCTTTTTAATTAATTTTACGATACTGACTCGGTGACATCTGATACTCTCGGGTGAATAGGCGGTGAAAATAAGGATAGTTACCGAAGCCGCACGTAAATGCGATTTGTTCGAGGGTCATATTGGTATATTTCATTTGATTGATAGCCGCCTCTAATTTGATGTGCTGAGCGTACTGAATCATCGTCTTATCGGTATGGTCTTTAAACAAATGACTCGCACGGGAGACACTTAAATCGACTTCATTCGCAACATCTTCAAGTGTTAGCCGCTCGAGTGCATGTTCTTCAATATAACGCATCATTCGAGTCACGATGAAGGGGCGTTGAATTGAGTGACGGGCATTTATTTCTGCTTCAATCATCAACATAATGCTTTTCAATAGATGCGTGTTCAAGTCATGGTTTTGTTCATGACTGGGACGGAGCTTTTCTGTTGATAATAGTCGCCACAATGTCACAATCGTATCGGTTGATGAAAGCGCGGCAAAATCGGGACAATCAAGTTTTTCCCACCAATCCTCTAACCAATCCCCGGTGACAAGTAAATGATAATCCCCGCTTAATTGATTCGGTTCAATCGTCAGTTCATAGTGTGTGCCTGGAGGGACGAAGATAATCGATCCTTGTTCTAATTGATATGTTTTACTTTGAATAGTCGCTTTACCTCTTCCTTCAATTTGTACACGAATTAAAAAGTGATTAAACCCGTTACGACGTAAGTCGTGATAACCATAGGTATGTGATGAGTAATTGCAGTGATCAATGTTCATTAAAAGCTTCCTCCATCTGTAGCAAGATAGGATATGAATTCATTATATCATCTATTTTAAAAAAGAGAAAGAGACGGTAAGATAAAGTTAATCAAATAAAACGTAAGTCAAATAAGATAATGAAAACGTTTAATAAAAAAGGAGCAAATACACATGAAAACATTAAAAGTAGGCATCATTGGTTGCGGGAATATTTTTCCGATGCACGCGGCAAGTGTTATGGAAAGAGACGATGCTGAACTCGTCGCTGTCTGTGACGTAAAGAAAGATCGTGCTGATGAAAAAGCAGAGCAATTAGATACAAAATCTTATTATGATTACGAAGAGATGATGGACACAGAACAGCTAGACGTTGTGCATATTTGTTTACCGCACTACTTACACGCACCAGCAACAGCGGCCGCAACGAAACGACAGATTCACGTGATGACAGAAAAACCGATGGCGATTAACTATGATGATGCCAAAGCGATGATTGACGGCGCAAAGGAAAATGGCGTGACACTAGGTGTTATTTTCCAAAACCGCTACAATCCAGGTTCACAATTAATTAAGAATATGTTGACCTCAGGTGAACTAGGCGCCGTGAAGTCGGGTAAATTACAAGTCACATGGGACCGATCAGATGAATACTATCAAAACAGTGATTGGAAAGGGACTTGGGATAAAGAAGGCGGCGGTGTCATTATTGACCAAGCAATTCATACAATGGATTTAATGCGCTGGTTCGTTGATAGTGAGTTAAACTATGTCGATGCCTCAATCAGTAACCGTGCCCACGAAATCATTGAAGTAGAAGATGCAGCCGAAGGTGTGATTGCTTATAAAAATGGTGTCGTAACGGCCTTCCATGCGATTAATTACTATACGTATGATGCCCCAGTCGAAATTGAATTACACTGTGAAAATGGACTGGCGAAGATGGTGGCAGACAAAGCGACGGTTACATTAAATGACGGGCGCACCTTTATTGCGGATCATAACCCGCTTGAAACATTCACTTATGACTCAGGAGTGAAAGGGTACTGGGGTGTGAGTCATGCGAAACAAATCAATAATTATTATGACGTACTTCAAGGTAAAGTGGACGCACTTGATATCCCAGCTGAAGAAGCACTTAAAACCCAACAAATGATTAATGCTGTCTATCAATCAGGAAAAGAAAAACAACGTGTACATTTCTAAAGACAATCATTTGTACAATATTAAGCAAGAGGAGATAAAGGGAGGCTATTAGAATGAATATTTTAGTGTGGAACGAAAACAGACATGAACAAAAAAATCCAAAAGTCAGTGAGATTTACCCAAAAGGTATTCATGGGGCAATTAAAAGCTTTTTGACAGAGGCAGGTCACGAGGTGACAACGGCGACCTTGGATGAAGAAAACCATGGTCTATCTGATCATTTATTAAATCAAACCGATGTATTAATTTGGTGGGGCCACCTGGCGCACGATGAAGTAAAAGATGAGTGGGTAGAAAAGATTCAACAACGTGTATTAGATGGTATGGGCTTATTAGTCCTTCACTCAGGGCACTTCTCTAAAATCTTTAAAAAGCTTATGGGAACCAGTTGTGATTTAAAGTGGCGTGAAGCGGATGATAAAGAACGTTTATGGGTTATTGATCCGACTCACCCGATTGTTTCTGGGTTAGGGAGTTGTATTGAGCTTGAAAAGGAAGAAATGTACGGGGAACATTTTGATATTCCAGCCCCTGATGAATTGGTCTTTGTCAGTTGGTTTGAAGGCGGCGAAGTCTTTAGAAGTGGGGCAACATATAAACGCGGACGCGGGAAAGTCTTTTACTTTAGACCAGGTCATGAAACGTACCCAACGTATCATAATCAAGAGATTCAAACGGTGATTAAAAATGCGGTTAACTGGTTAAAAGTAACCCAAACAAATCAGCCGACCTACGGCAATAGCGGGCCACTAGAAACTATTTCAAATAAGGGATGAAGATATGATACCAGTAGCGATTCAGCTCTTCACTTTACGTGAAGCGTGTCAACAAGATATGAAACAAACATTAGAGCGAGTGAAAGCCATCGGCTTTCAAGGTGTTGAACTGGCCGGCTATGGCAATTTAACGGTGGAGGAAGTTAGAGCTATCCTAGATGTGCTTGATTTAACCGTCGCCGGTAGTCATGTACCACTCACAGACTTAATTAACCGGTTAGATGAGGTAATTAACGAACAAAAATTGTTAGGTAATACACGGGTGGTATGTCCATTTATCTTACCAGAAGACCGGACGCATGAATTTTATCAAGATTTACCGTCTGTCTTACAGTCGATTCAAATAGAACTTCAATCACATGGAATGGACTTACTGTATCATCACCATGATTTTGAATTAGAACCTTATAGTGATGATGAAAATGTGCTTGAGTACCTACTCAGAACAGTTGATGGTTTAAAACTAGAGTTAGACGTGTACTGGATTCAAAAAGCTGGGGAAGATCCGATTACGTGGATCAATAAGTATAAAGACCAACTTGCACTTGTTCACTTAAAAGATATGACGAAAGATGAGCGAGCGACCTTTGCGCCATTAGGGACAGGGCGTACAGATTTATCAACGATTCTAAATAGAGCGACACCTGCTTACTGGATTGTGGAACAAGACCAAACCGATGGTGATCCGTTTGATGCGATTCAAACAAGTATGACGTTTTTAAAAAATGAAGGAGTGATTTAAGATGAGTAAATTAAAAGTAGCAGTCATTGGTTGTGGGAGTATTAGTAAATATCGTCACTTACCTGAATATCATCAAAATGAGGCAGTAGAAATTGTCGCCCTGTGCGATATTGTCGCTTCACGTGCTGAAGCGATGCAAGAACTTTATGGTGGTGCGGTCTATACAGATTATGAGGAACTTTTAAAAAATGAAACGGTTGACCTTGTGAGTGTCTGCCTACCGAACGCGCTCCATGCGCCGGTCTCAATTGCTGCACTTGAAAGTGGTGCTCACGTGTTATGTGAAAAGCCGATGGCAACAACACAAGCTGAAGCAGAAGCGATGATTGAAGCAAGCGAAAAAAGCGGAAAAACGTTAATGATCGCGCATAATCAGCGGTTTGTACGTTCACACCAAAAGGCAAAAGAATTGATCGCAGAAGGAGCAATCGGAAAAGTATATAGCTTCCGTACGACATTTGGTCATGGTGGACCAGAAGGCTGGAGTGTTGACGGCGAAAACTCATGGTTCTTTAGAAAAGACGATGCGGTAATCGGGGCAATGGGTGACTTAGGTGTCCATAAGGCCGACCTGATTCGCTATATTTTAGGTGAAGAGTTTACTGAAGTATCAGCGATGGTTGAAACGAATGCGAAAGAGAATATCAGTGTCGATGATAACGCTGTGTGTCTCTTAAAGAGTACTTCAGGTGTGATTGGCACATTAACAGCGAGTTGGGCATATAAAGTTAACGAAAGTAATGCCACTGTTATTTACGGGGAAAAAGGTGTGTTACGTCTTGAAGATGATCCAAATTATAGCTTGATTGCCACGTATACGGATGGCAGTAAAGTCAACTATGAACTTGGAAAAATCCAAACGAACGAAGAAGGTCAACAAACATCTACGGGTGTCGTAAGTCACTTTGTTGAATCGGTGAGAACGAATACAAAGCCTTTAATCGATGGTGTGGAAGGTAAGAAGTCATTAGGTATTATTCTTGCGGCGATGGAATCAAGTCAAACAGGTCGAACGATTAAATTAAACTAAATAATCAGATTGTGTATGATTAGAATCGGTGTGATGATTATGAATAGTGAATGAAAAGGAGCGAATAGAATGAAATTAGGTGTCTTTACCGTATTATTTGCGGATAAAAATTTCGAAGAGATGTTAGATTATGTGAAAAATGCAGGGTTAGATGCGGTTGAAATTGGTACAGGTGGCTATCCAGGTGATGCGCACTTAAAACTCGATGTGTTACTAAATAGCGAAGCAGAAAGACAAACCTTTTTAGAAAAGGTCAATTCACGTGGTTTAACAATCAGTGCCCTTAGTTGCCACGGGAATCCCGTCTCACCAGATGAAGCTTTTAGAAAAGACTCACACGAAACGTTAGTCAAAACGATAAAACTTGCAGGACTATTAAACATTCCAGTGGTCAATACCTTCTCTGGTACACCGGGAGATTCGGAAGATGGTAAATATCCAAACTGGCCCGTAACACCGTGGCCAGAAGAATACAGTACCGTACTTAAGTGGCAATGGGAAGAAAAACTCGTGCCTTACTGGAAAGAAATAAACACGATTGCAGAAGAAAATAACGTTAAGATTGGATTAGAACTGCATGCGGGCTTCTTAGTTCATACGCCGCATACGATGTTAAAATTACGTGAACAGACAGGGAATGCGATTGGAGCCAACCTTGACCCAAGTCACTTATGGTGGCAAGGGATTGACCCTGTCGCGGCCATTAAGATCCTTGGAAAAGCCAATGCGATTCATCACTTCCACGCAAAAGATACGTATATTGACCAGGAACATGTGAATATGTACGGTTTAACGGATATGCAGCCATATAGTGAGGTGCAATCACGCGCTTGGACATTCCGTTCTGTTGGCTATGGTCACTCAGTGAAAGTATGGAGTGATATTATTAGCGCTCTGCGTACGTATGGGTATGATCATGTCATTAGTATTGAACATGAGGATCCCATTATGTCGATTGATGAAGGGTTTATGCGTGCGGTTGAGAACTTAAAATCTGTGTTGATTTATGACCAACCAGCTGATATGTGGTGGGCATAATACATCAAGACTCAGATGAGCTAAAAATAATAGGGAGAAAGAGACTGGGATAAAAAAATCCATTTTCTCAAAATGTGAATATTTTTTCACTAAATAAGAATAAGATCACCGTAACTGAAATATACTCGCTTTCTGAATGGATCTTTAGCTCAAGGGACTGCAATTACTCGCCCCAACAGAAACTTTCGTTGTTCCCACAGGAGTCTCGCATATTTCAGTTGCTAACTTAGGCTTCCTAGCAAAAAAATAACCGGGCCATAATTGGCGTTAGTCAATTATGGTTCGGTTATTTTAATATCTTATTTGCCTTTGCCCCAGCTTCAATATGTAAAAATACATTGACTTTTTTAACTAATGGTTATATAGTTAATTACATAAGTAACTAACCAAATAAGTTAGGTGATGAAATGTGAAGCAAAGTATAGACAACAGTATACCAATTTTTTAACAGATCAAAGAACAAATTGAAGATATGATTGTGAACGACACTATTTCAGAAATTGGCCGAGTCCCCTCAACAAATGAATTTGCAAAATATCACAAGATTAATCCTGCAACAGCTGCTAAAGGTATTAATCAGTTAGTCGAGGAAGGAATAATTTATAAAAAGAGAGGTGTCGGCATGTGATTTAATCTTACATTTAGGTTGTTTCACCTATAATCTCTTACGACTTATTGGTCAAGAAAGCCTTAAGAAAAACGATGCACCCGTGAAGAAAAAAGTCTTTCGACGCCGTGTAAAAACAGTTATTCAAAACTTAATTACACTTGCTTCGAAGATGGTGAGACACGCACGTAAACACTATTTAAAATTCGGTAATAATAGCCCGTGGTTTCTTACTTTCAAACGCGTTTATACAGCCTTTTTATGTTGATTATTTGTTCATAAATTAGGAAAAGCACTTACTATGACACCTGTTTTTAAAAATAGTTAGACGCAGGTGTATTTAAGCATACCTTAAAAACCATCGAAAACTTTGTATAACTGTCATTATATAGTACCTCAAAGCCTATTAATAAACCATGAGGTGCAAATGTTAAAAAATCCACTTAGAAAACCTATTTTCTGATGACTTATCACGGATTCAGGTATAAAAAATGTGGTTTTCATGCTCTAGAAGCAGATGTAACAATGGTCAAGAAAGTAGGACATCATGGAACTTGCTGATATTCGTCAGGCGATTATGGAGGATTTAACCAATCAAGCTTTTACGAAAAAAGGGATAAAGCCGCTTTTCCAAGCACCGTCTACCGCAAAAATTCTTATTATTGGACAGGCACCGGGATTAAAAACACAAGAAAAAGGTCGCTTATTTGATGATGCTAGTGGAGAGAATCTGCGGAAATGGTTGGGAGTAGATAGGGAATTATTCTATGCATCTGGTCATTTTGCTATTCTTCCTATGGATTTCTATTATCCAGGAAAAGGGAAGTCTGGGGATTTGCCGCCTCGCAAGGATTTTGCGCCCAAATGGCACCCACTCATTATGAAGCAACTACCCCAGATTGAGCTGACCTTGTTGATCGGTAAGTATGCCCAGGACTATTATTTAGGAGAATCCCATAGGACTTTGACCGAGAGAGTGGAGAATGCAGCTGATTACCTACCCACCTATTTTCCCCTACCTCACCCATCGCCAAGGAACAATATATGGCAAGCTAAACATCCATGGTTTGTTGAAGAGATTTTGCCACTGCTGAAAAACAACATAAATATATTGATAAAGCAAAACTAACATGATATAATTGTATATATTTACCTAGTAAATTTTTCTTATCTTTGTTCATCGAAGGAGGTGTCTGATGAGAAAATGGAAAACACTGATTGTCACTTGTCTAACTATTTTAGCGGTTTGGTTGTTAATTCCACCTACCTTCGTAAATGCAAACCAGATTCCCGATCGACCGATAGATACAACAGTAGTAGATGATACTCAATTACTTTCTAGCGAGACTATTGCTGAAATTGATCAGCTTAATCTCAATTGGTCAACAACGGAACAAGGTTTACAGGTCGGTGTCTATATGACGAATAGGCTGTGGACAGATATCGAAAGTTTGGCCAATGAGATATTTCGTCAGTGGCAAGTTGGATTATCAGGCACAAATAATGGGATACTTCTGGTTATTGCAATAGAAGATAGGGAATTTCGGATTGAAACGTCAGATAATGCTGCGACAGTCTTGACAGATGTAGAAGCAAAAGAAATTCTCGAAAATGCAAGAGAATTCTTTCGACAGGAAGATTACAATGGCGGTGTGACCTATATTGTTCAATCCATTGGTGATCAGTTTTATGGTACCAGCGTTGGTCAGCGCCAGTTAGCCACCTTAGAAGAGAGAACATCTGAAGAGGAGGAGGGCTTTTTCGCTTTCTTAACTGTTGTCGTTGTGATTATTATTTTTGTGATAATTGAAAAATCCAGTCGTGGAGGTGGTGGACCAGGCAATTTGCTATGGATGTTGGTGGATAATCAGTATCACTACCGCAATCATCACTCGTCTAATTCCTCATCGTCCGGCTTCGGTGGCGGTGATTGGTCCGGTGGTGGCGGAGGAGGTGGAGGTGCCTCTTCCGATTGGTAAGGAATCTTGTAATGATTCTGATAGCTATTCGTTTTTTAGAATGTTTAATCATTGTTAGAAAGGAAATCATATGAAAAAGAAATGGTTGGTTCTCCTCATTCCAGTCCTAGCTCTGCTATTTTTAGGATTGGGAGCAGTCGGGCAATACAATGGCTTGGTGGACAGTTATGCTGAAGTTGAAAAGGCGCAAGCCAATGTAGACACACAGTTGCAACGACGCTATGACTTGATACCTAATGTAGTCGCAGCTGTCAAAGGAGCCATGGAACACGAGGAAGAAATATTTACTGCTATTGCAGAAGCGCGTGCTAAAATTGGCTCCAGTCAACAGGGAACGGATGAATATAACCAAGCTCAAAGTCAGTTGGATTCTGCAGTTTCTCGACTATTGGTAGTGGCAGAAAACTATCCACAATTGACAGCTAATCAACAGGTTTCAAACTTGATTACAGAGCTTGAAGGTACCGAGAATCGAATCTTAGTTGCCCGTAAAGATTATAACGCAGTGGCAACATCTTACAATAAAAAAATCAAACGCTTTCCAACATCAATCTATGCAGGTCTATTCGGATATGAAAAAGTTGAACTCTTCCAAGCAACAAATGATGCAGCAACGACTGTGCCAAGTGTTGATTTGAGTGACGAAGAGTAGAATAAGATTCTTGTTTTCATTAGATTAGAAATAACAAAATAGAACTCGGCAAAAAACCGAGTTCTATTTTGTTATGGATTGACCCAAATACCACTCACATAATCTTCTGATAAGGTCGTTTTATTGGTTATCTTCTTAGTCTGCAAATCATAAATGATAAGAGTATCCGAAGAATCATCATCAGACGACGATTGTCCATTTGGCGGACATGTTCAAGATAGTGGGGTCGAGGATTTAACTCCGTCAATGAATGAAAAACTTGTTCACCAGTTTCTGTATTGTAAATGGTAAATGAGATGGGACTGAATTGGTAATCAGTGTGTTCGATAAAAAGCAAATTTTTATCTTTTAGTGGATAGATTGCGCTCGGTGAAGAATGTTCTAATGTAATTGATGAAAATGTCCGTTTTGATGTGTCAAAGGTCAGGAGTTGAGACATTCTTTCAATTTTTCATCGTAGTGTCTCCTTTCTATTTTTTAGCATAATATAATTTACAGCAATCAACAAGTATTTTTTGATTTTTTGTATATAAAAGTCATGCAAATATTTTTGCATGACTATATTTATTTTCCAAGACAAAATTGGCTAAAGAGTTGTGTGATTAATTCATCTGGAGCGGCATCTCCTGTGATTTCGCCCAGTATTTGCCAACAACGTGTTAGGTCTACCTGTAACAAGTCGACAGGCATACCCATTTCCAATCCATCATTAACTGCCTGAAGACTTTGGACAGCTTGTTCAATCAAGGATATATGTCGTGAATTAGATAAGTAGGTAGCATCTTGTTCCACCAAACCTGCATTTTCAAAGAAAAGTTGATTGATTTTTTCTTCGATTTGATCAATGTTTTGGTTTTCTAAGACAGAGATGCGAATGACATCCTCAGGTAGTTGATCAGCTTCAATTTTTTCTTCTAGGTCTGTTTTATTGAGCAAGATAATTCGATTAGCCATGTTTGAAATGGCTAATAGATTTCGGTCTTGTTCGGTAAGTGGCTCAGATGCGTTGAGGACAAGTAGGATCAGGTCGGCCTCCTCAAGCGCTTTTTTAGACCGTTCCACACCGATTTTTTCAACGATGTCATCTGTTTCACGGATACCAGCGGTATCAATCAGCTTGAGGGGGACGCCTTTGATGTTGACGTATTCTTCGATAACGTCGCGAGTTGTCCCTGCTATATCTGTAACGATGGCTTTTTCCTCACGGAGGAGATTATTGAGTAGGCTGGATTTTCCCACATTTGGTCGACCGATAATAGCTGTTGCGATACCTTCACGTAAAATCTTACCTCGACGAGCGGTTCGGAGGAGATTTTCCAAAAGAGCTTGAAACTGGAGAGTCTTCTCACGGACTAAGTCTGTGGTTGCCTCTTCGACATCATCATACTCTGGATAATCAATATTCACTTCGACTTGAGCCAAAGTATTGAGGATTTCCTGACGTGTTTCATTAATCAGTTGGGAGAGAGAGCCATCCAACTGACGGACTGCGTTGTGCATAGCCTTGTCGGTCTTGGCACGGATGACATCCATGACAGCCTCTGCCTGGGTCAAATCCACACGTCCGTTGAGAAAGGCCCGCTTGGTAAACTCACCAGGCTCAGCCATTCGGGCACCTTGTCTAATCAACAATTGAAGAATTTCATTCGTGACGGCGATACCCCCATGTGTATTGATTTCAATCACATCTTCGCGCGTAAAGGTCTTTGGAGATCGCATGGCACCTAGCATCACTTCATCCAGTACCTGTCCAGTTGCTGGATCAATAATATGGCCATAGTTCAGACTATGACTTGGCACAGTCGCTAAGTCCTTTCCTTTAAAAACTTTGCTTGCAATGGAAAATGCATCTGTACCAGACAGACGAACAATCCCAATTGCCCCCTCTCCGAGAGGAGTAGAAATAGCAGTTATTGTATCGAATTCTTTTGTGATCATAGAGTTTGGCTTTCTGTAGGATTATAATAAAACTATTATAGCATGTTGTGTAATATTCGATGGTAAAAATGAGACAAAAAAAGACAGAAAACGCTTTCTAAAGCTATTGAAAAATGGTAGAATATTACTAAAAACAGGAGGTAATAGATGAGGTTAGCACATCTTGAAAAAAGAGAAATAGAAAGTCGGTTTCAATATCTAGAGGACCACCTGTTCAATGTTGCGATGGGGGCCAAAGTCCTTACAGATACGATTGGCCAAGGGGATATTTTGTTCTTACTAGGACTTTATCATGATTTGGGCAAGAGTGAAAGACTTTTTCAGAAAAAAATGAAAGAGAAGCCAAGTCTACACGTCGATCATTCGTATGCAGGAGCCCGTTACCTATTTCAAGAGATTGAGCAAGTCTTTCAACGCTCGGGGAGAAACACAAACGATGCCCAGCTTTTTCGTGAAATAATAGCCTACATTATATCTGCCCACCACGGTGTGTATGACGTCCCTCTACCTGAGGATATGGAAGGAGCAGGTAGATATCGGTATAGTAAGTTATTCTATCGGATTGGCCAGCCACGAGCAGACTATCATTATGAAGAAGATATAAAGGCCTATGCCAAGTTATTGGAAGAACAGCTACCTAGCTTTGGCTATCAAAATGTAGATGATTTAGTGATGAAATCATTTGAAAATTTTCAAACCGCTTGGGCGAAGTTATGCATCAATGATGATAGCGAATCGGCTTTTTATAGTTCTTGTTTTATTCGGCTCTACCTGTCTTATTTGAAGAATGCGGATATTTTGGATACGATTAATGCCTATGACCTTGTTATCGAGCCAAAAACTACTGAGGAAAATAGTGAACTTGTTCAGAAGTATTTTCAATCAGTAGAAGAAGTTTATGCAGGTTTTGGAAATCCAACCACCGAACTTAACCGTATTCGAACGGCCTTGGGAGAGCGTGTTAAACATCGTGGTGCTACGGATTCTTCAGGCATTTATCGTCTCAATCTTCCGACGGGTGCAGGTAAAACTAATCTGTCCCTTCGTTACGCTGTTCATCAACTGACACAGAAAGGTAAAAATCGTTTCTTCTACATGACGCCCTTTTTGTCCGTTTTAGAACAAAATGCAGCAGCGATTCAGGAGATTATTGGCAAAGAAGGTGTCTTGGAGCACCATTCTAATCTAGTCAGAGAACAACAAGATGCCACACCTCAAAATGAGGAGTATGGAGAGGAAACTGTCAATAGTCTAATGACAGATTACCTGATTGATACCTGGGATAGCCCAGTTGTCCTTACCACCATGGTTCAGTTCTTTCAAACCCTCTTTAAGACCAAGTCAGCTAATATCAGACGCTTCTCCAACTTAGCAAACAGCGTCTTGATTTTAGATGAAGTCCAATCCCTCCCCATTGAGGTCACTACGCTTTTTAATCTGACCATGAATTTTTTGAGTCGTGTCATGGGGGCTACAGTTGTTCTCTGTACTGCGACTCAACCTGCCTATGATTCGGTTTCCATAAGCCACCGACTATTATATGGTGGGGAAATAGCAGAGCAGGCAGACATTGTCACCTTAACCGCTGAAGAACAAGAGGTCTTTAAGAGGACAGAACTCCGCAAGTTCGATGAAAGCAATGCAGTTTCCCGATTGACTGACCTGGCAAGTTTTATCTTGGAAGAAGAAACTTCTACGCTTGTCATTCTCAATACCAAACCAGCAGTAGAAAAACTATATAGCCTATTAGAATTCCAAACAGACAGACCACTTTATCACCTCTCAACCAATATGTGTGCCCAGCACCGTCTCGATGTTATCCAAGAAATCAAAAAGCAGTTGAAAGACGATGTTCCTATAATTTGTATTAGTACGCAATTGATTGAAGCAGGAGTGGATGTTGATTTTGAGCGAGTGGTTCGATCTTATGCAGGTTTAGACTCGATTGTTCAAGCAGCTGGCCGTTGTAACCGTGAAGGCAAACGTGATTTAGGTCAGGTAACATTGATAAATTTATCCAAGGAAGAAGAAAGCCTCACCTATCTTAAAGAAATTAAGCATAAAAAAGAGGCGACTGAGAATATTTTGATAAAAGAAATGTCACCAATTGATGTTGGGGCCTTAAATCGTCTATTTTTTGAACGTTACTATGCCGACAATACAAAACAATTTGATTACCCACTGTCTACCAATGAATCTGTCTATGACTATCTCAGCTTAAGTAGCTTCAAAGGAAGTCCGAACTGCAAAGTCAGACAGTCGTTCAAGACGGCAGGGCAGAAAATGGATTTAATCAAAGATGATAGTATTGGTGTCCTAGTTCCATATGGTGACGGAGTGGGTATAATCGCTGACTTGGAAGAACGTTTGGTAGATACTCCCTATCCAAGAGGCCAGGATTTAGTTGAGATTAAACAAATTCTCAAGAGTTTGCAGCCTTTTACAGTCAATCTGAGAAAGTATGACAGTCGGCTACAAGCTATCCGATATTATTTGGAGGGAAAGGTCTTAATACTGCAAGAAGAGTGTTATGATGACGAAAAGCTTGGATTAAAAAAAGAGGCAAACCTTCCTATCTTGTAAGGTAAGATAGAAAGATCTGCCAGTCTTTGTGCTATAACACTTAACTATATTTCAATCCACATGGACACATACCATGATGACTTGATTATACCACAGATAATAGTCCCTTTCAAAAAATAAAGACCTTTAATAATAAAAATAACACTTTACTATGAATAGTAAAAGTGGTAAGATATAGATATAACATTAAGGAGGAACTTTTATAGAAGTATATGATTCAACTAATAGACAAATTGTTGGAGCGATTACCTGATATTCTAACGGCCGGAGCTTATATGGTTGTTGCCTTTCAATCAGGAAATAAGAACAAGTAGTTTTTGTCATTAAAAAACTACTTTTACGAGTTAGTCAGTGGTTACTGTAGTTGAATGCTATGGTGACCACAGCTAGCTATCCTGTTAGTTAGGTTGTTCATTTCTGTTGTAGTCTATCTTTACTATGATAAAAAAAGAAAAGGAGGAACTCGATTTTGTATCGTTCAAGGAATTTTTACCTGCGGGTGAAGGGTGATCTGGCTCTCTTTACGAATCCTGCGACCAAGGGTGGTGGAGAGAGGTCAAGCTATGCCGTTCCTACTCGACAGGCTTTAAAAGGTGTGGTGGATGCGGTTTACTATAAACCAACCATCACAAATGTTGTGACAGAAGTGAAGATTGTCAATCAAATTCAAACGGAACTTCATGGAGTCCGAGCCTTGTTGGCTAATTATGGAGCTGACATAAGTTATGTCTCTTACCTCAGCAATGTGGAATACCTGGTCAAATTTCACTTTATCTGGAATGAAAATCGCCCAGATTTAGTGCATGATCGTCTGCCCAATAAACATGAGGCGATTATGGAAAGGTCTATCAAAAAAGGCGGGCGACGAGATGTCTTTCTTGGAACCAGAGAATGTCTTGGTTTAGTTGAAGCCATTAGCCAGGAAGATTATGAAACAGCTGATGTCAAATATGGAGATGTCACCATTGACCTTGGAATTATGTTTCATTCATTTGCCTATCCAACAGAGTCTAATCAACCGCTTCGTTCCTACTTTACAAAGACCGTTATGGAAAACAGTGTCATAAGGTTTAAGGAGCAAGAAGACTGCGAGATTGTGAACACACTTTCAAATTATGTTTTCAAGACTTCGGGAGATATCAAGTTAGTAGAAGAAGAATTTGAGATATACTCACGAGATCAAGAAAATGAGGAAGGAGGTCGCTAATGGATTTCTTTACAGCACTTTTACGGGCTTATGAAGCAGCTGAGGACACAGGTTGGGTAGACAATGCTCAAAAATCAACCAGTCCCCTCCTACCGATTTACCATACTAGTCGTCGTTCAAATGGGAAGAACACGATAGCTGTTCTACTAGACAATGAAGGAAACTTCATGAAGGCAGATTTTATGGCTGATGGTGAGAGCATTATTTTTCCTGTGACTTCTGACTCGGTGGCTCGTTCGGGGAAAAATCCAGCTCCGCACCCGTTGGTTGATAAATTGACTTACTATCTTTCAGAAATAGACCAAGGACAGTATGATGCCTATCATCGTCAGTTAGATGAATGGATTTCCCAGTGTCAGGAACAAGAAGTTAAAAGATTTTTGAGTCATATCCAGCGTTTTCTGTTACAGGATGACTTTATAGAGAAGATTGTCCAGTCCCTCTATGGTAGAGTAACCAGTAGAGAGGGATTAAAAGTAACTTTTCTGGACAGTGATGATAGTGAAAAGACTATTGACCTATCGACTGCTTTTCTGGAATTTAAAATTGATCAATTCATAGGGTATCAAACCGTTTCTGTTACCAACTATTTGGACTTACATAAGGTTTACATTTCCTATGTGGAATCGAATCAGCAAGCAGATATCATCTGTAATATTAGTGGGAAACAAGAAGTGCTGGCGGCCAAGCACCGCGGATTGATAGGAAATGCCAAACTGATTTCCGTCAGCAATAACATTGAAACCTATAAAGGACGCTTCAAGGAACGAGAGGATGTCTTTACCGTTGGGAATCAGACTTCGGAAAAAATTCATTTAATGGCAAAATTTTTGTTGGAGAATGAACATACCCACGCATGGCTAGGGTCAGGACAGTATTTAATCAACTGGTTTAGTGATGATTTGACCAATGAGACACAATTAGATATCACCACTCCAAAAGTGGAAGATAATGGAATGTTTGATTTTGGAGAAACGTCTTCAGATGATAGCCCAAAATTTCAAGTAACAGAGGTAAATAAGAAAATCCGCTCTGCCTTTATCCATGGTAAAAAAGAATTTGGTGACGGAGCGACTTACTATGTTGCTATCGTTAACAAGACCAATGATGGTCGTGTTGCCCTTAAATACTTTAGACAGCTAGCTGCCTCTCAACTACTAGATAATCTCAATAAATGGCAGGGCAGGTATTCTTGGCAATTTAAGAAGCAAAATGGAGAGTATGCGGAGTGTCCACCGAGTTACCAGGATATTGTTTTAGCGGCCTATGGTGTAGATAGAGGTCGATTCTTGGAACTAGACAACGACAAGTTCAAGAGTGATCAGTTCCAAAAGTTAGCTACTAGCATGATTGATGGGAAAGATATTTCGGATACGATTCTTGGTAAATTAAAAGACAATATCAAGCAACGTCAGAGATATGGGAACACATGGAACAAGGTATTATTTGTTTCCTTGGCCCTTTTACATAAAACCAATAAGGAGGAGTTTACACCGATGTTAGACCACGAGAATAAGGATCGTTCCTATTTATTTGGACGATTATTGGCGATTTTTGAATTGTTAGAGCTTCAACGGTATCAGTTAGACGGTTCAAAAAATGATCGCATCACGAATGCGGAACGTTATTGGACTGCCTATACAAGTCAGCCAGCTAAGCTGATGATGAATTTAACCAATAAAATCAAACCTTACGAAGAAGCAGTAAAGTTAAACAGACCTGGTATTTTTAATAAATTGGAAAAAGAACGGGAAGAAATCATGGTGTTATTAGGGCCTTTGATGCAAGAACGTGGAATCAATGACCCATTAGACTATCGCTTTATATTTGGTTATTATGCTGAGAAGCAATACTTCTACACAAAACAAGAAAAAATTGAAAGTGAGGAATAAAGAATGTTGGAACAGAAAATTGATTTTATGGTAACCATTGAGGTGCGTGAGGCCAATGCTAATGGCGATCCCTTATCAGGAAATATGCCACGTACGAATGCAAATAACCAAGGGATTATTAGTGATGTTGCGATTAAGCGAAAAATTCGCAATCGTATGCAGGATATGGGGCATTCTATTTTTGTCCAGGCAAATGATCGGATTGATGATGGCTTAAATTCTTTAGAAAAACGCTTCAAAGCTCAATTTTCTGGAAAAGAATCAGATGAGGAAATCAATGAAAAAGCTAATCAAATCTGGCTAGATGTACGCTCATTTGGTCAGGTCTTCACGTATTTGAAGGATCGCTCTTTTGCTATCCGTGGACCAGTTTCTGTTAGCATGGCTCATTCGTTAGAACCTATTATCATTTCTAGTTTGCAGATTACTAGAAGTACAAATGGTGTGGAACCTAAGAAAGCAGGAGGTCGTTCTTCTGATACCATGGGGACCAAGCATTTTGTAGACTATGGTGTATATGTTGTCAAAGGTTCTATCAATGCTTATTTTGCAGAGAAGACAGGCTTTACGGCAGAAGATGCGGAGGTCTTGAAAGAAACTCTAATTACCCTGTTTGAAAATGATGCATCATCAGCTCGCCCAGAAGGTTCAATGCGTGTTCGTGAAGTTTTCTGGTTCACTCATTCCAATAAACTGGGCAATGTTTCTAGTGCACGCATCTTCGACTTGTTAGAATTTGATAAGAAAAAGCAAGACAAGTCAAGCTATGAAGAGTATGCGATTGGACTGAAGCAGAAAGAGCTGGCTGAGTTTCAGGCTAAGGGATTGAAAGTTGAGATTTTAGAAGGATTGTAAGATGGCCTATGCAGAAGATGATTATTTGATGTTGTCTGGTATTCAACATTTTCAGTTCTGCAAACGTCAATGGGCCTTAATCCATATTTATCAAGAATGGGCTGAAAATGAGGCTACCACTCACGGTCAGTTTCTTCATCAAAAAGCTGACAATCCCTATATCAAAGAAAAACGTAAGGATTTCTTGATTTCTAGGGCGATGCAGGTATCGTCTAAGGAGTTAGGGCTTTACGGGATTTTGGATGTTGTGGAATTCCATAAAGATGAGGAAGGTATTTCACTGAGTGGAAAACGTGGTAAATGGATTCCAACTATCGTTGAATACAAGCGTGGTAAGCCGAAGAAAGATGAACGGGATATTGTTCAATTGGTGGCACAGACCATGTGTTTAGAGGAAACACTGGCTTGCAAAATTGATAAGGGCTATCTGTACTATCATAGTGTCAATAAAAAAGTAGAAATTAGCATTAGTGCTGAATTAAGGCAGCTGGTTGTTGAATTAGCTAGACAAATGCATGAATTGTATCAGAAAAGAGATTTGCCAAAGGCTGAGTATTTTAAGAACTGCCAACTTTGCTCACTGGTAGATATTTGTATGCCTAGATTGAGTAAAAAATCGCGTAGTGTTGCTCATTATATCCAACAATCCATGGCAAGCGAGGAGGGGTTATGAAGAAACTGCTGAATACACTCTATCTGACTCAGGAAGATTTTTATTTGACTAGAGAGCGGGACAACATTGTCATTAAGCAAAATGGCGTTGCTGTTCACCGCTTTCCCTATCGCATTATAGACGGTATTGTGTGTTTTTCCTATCTAGGAGCCTCTCCGTCATTAATTGAACTGTGTGCGGAACATCAGATTAACCTTTCCTTCCATACACCTCAAGGGCGATTTTGTGGCCGGTTTGTAGGTCCGACGAATGGAAATGTTCTGTTAAGACGGCAGCAGTATCGCTTAGCTGATGATGCTTTGTCTCTGGAATTTGCCAAACGTTTTATTCTGTCTAAAATCTCTAATTCCAGAAAATACCTATTGCGATTTCGTAGAGATCATAAAGATAGGGTGGATGGGAATCTGTTTGAAGAGGTCAATACAGAGCTGACTTGGGCAGTGGAAATGGTTCAAACAGCTTCAGATAAGGAGACGCTACTTGGAATTGAGGGGCAGGCAGCAAATCACTATTTCCGCCTATTCAACGAAATGGTTTTGACTGATAAGGAGACGTTTCAATTCAATGGTCGCAGTAGAAGGCCTCCGTTGGATTGTGTGAATGCCTTACTTTCCTTCGGCTACAGTCTGTTGACCTATGAATGCCAATCAGCACTTGAAACGGTTGGTCTGGATAGTTATGTTGGATTTTTCCACACAGACCGTCCTGGTCGTGCGAGTCTGGCATTGGATTTAGTTGAGGAATTTCGTTCCTTCATTGTTGATCGGTTTGTATTTTCCTTAATCAATAGAGGACAGTTAACGAAAAAGCATTTTGATATCAAAGAAAATGGAAGTGTTTTGTTGACTGAAAAAGGCAGAGCAGTTTTCATTGAAGCCTGGCAAAAGCGAAAACATACAGAAGTTGAACATCCATTTACGCAGGAAAAAGTCAAATTGATGTTATTGCCTTACGTTCAGGCACAATTGCTTGCAAAGGCTGTTCGAGGCGAGTTGGACAGTTATCCTCCGTTTATGATATAGGGGCTATATTATGATGGTATTAGTGACCTATGATGTCAATACAGAAACAGTAACTGGACGAAAGCGATTGAGACAAGTAGCCAAGCTGTGCGTTGACTTTGGTCAACGTGTGCAACATTCTGTCTTCGAATGTTCAGTCGCTCCAGCAGAATTTGTTGAGTTAAAGAATAAGTTGCTGGAAATCATTGACAAGGAACAGGATAGTATCCGCTTTTATTTGCTAGGAAAAAACTGGCAAAATCGTGTGGAAACGATTGGACGAGATACTAGTTATGATCCTGATCAAGGAGTCCTCCTGTTATAGATTATCTCTGCGAATCGGGCTTACTCATTAAATGTGGGGAGATTCGCCTGAAAAACTTATGAAAAACAGTGAAAATACAGCGAATTTGTGATATATTCTATATCTATAGAAACTTTATTTTTACAAAACAGTGTCAAATGGCACTGTCGCACCCCACATGGGTGCGTGGATTGAAATATTGGATAAGTTTGATAAACAGACCGTCACGGATGGTCGCACCCCACATGGGTGCGTGGATTGAAATAGAAATAGTCAGTGAATTGACAGGTATTCCAGTTGTCGCACCCCACATGGGTGCGTGGATTGAAATATACTTCTGATGATAAAAATGACTTATCCGAAGGGTCGCACCCCACATGGGTGCGTGGATTGAAATTATTTAACCAGCTGGTGTAGTGAACTTAACTGCGTCGCACCCCACATGGGTGCGTGGATTGAAATCTTTTGGACCTGGCAAACCTTGGTCCCCTTTTGGTCGCACCCCACATGGGTGCGTGGATTGAAATACTTTCAACGGGGCTATCTTGGCCCGGCGTCTGGTCGCACCCCACATGGGTGCGTGGATTGAAATGTCCTCCTCTAGCTCCATAAGTGAGAAAACAAACGGTCGCACCCCACATGGGTGCGTGGATTGAAATTACATGTCTGCTCCTAAGTCAATATCAGAGCCTCGTCGCACCCCACATGGGTGCGTGGATTGAAATATTTATTGGACAAGAAAAAAGCTACGAAACATTTGTCGCACCCCACATGGGTGCGTGGATTGAAATAAAAATCTCCTTGCCGTTGACATCGAACAGCCCTGGTCGCACCCCACATGGGTGCGTGGATTGAAATTTGAAGTGCAAGATTGGTTAAATACATTCGAATGTCGCACCCCACATGGGTGCGTGGATTGAAATGTTTGAAGAATCGTTGAATGAGTTCGGAGAAGTGGCGTCGCACCCCACATGGGTGCGTGGATTGAAATGGACAACAACGAGGAACAACTCATTGGATGACTTTGTCGCACCCCACATGGGTGCGTGGATTGAAATTTTATTTTATAATCTTATTATACACTAATAAAAACGTCGCACCCCACATGGGTGCGTGGATTGAAATCGTTTTGAATTTGACACACGTAGCATAACTGGTAGAGTCGCACCCCACATGGGTGCGTGGATTGAAATATTTTGCTTTATTTGACGGTCAATTTTCTCAAGGTCGCACCCCACATGGGTGCGTGGATTGAAATGATTAAAGCCCTGTATAGCTCGGAGTCTATACTGTCGCACCCCACATGGGTGCGTGGATTGAAATATTAGTGGCATGTTTTACTTGCTGACGGCTTTGTGTCGCACCCCACATGGGTGCGTGGATTGAAATTGATGTCAACCATTGGCACATAATCAACCTTGAGTCGCACCCCACATGGGTGCGTGGATTGAAATAATAAGCGGACCAAGTATACTCATGACAGTCTGGTCGCACCCCACATGGGTGCGTGGATTGAAATCGTGATGAATAATCTGATAGGCCCTTTCACGAGTGACAGGTCGCACCCCACATGGGTGCGTGGATTGAAATCGTGGACTCCGCCTTTGTTAAAGCCTCGGCCTACTGTCGCACCCCACATGGGTGCGTGGATTGAAATATAACGGGCACCGTGTCAAGCTCTGCCAGGCCCGTCGCACCCCACATGGGTGCGTGGATTGAAATAAAAGGAGCAGTAACTGCACTAGAAAGCGTAGCGTCGCACCCCACATGGGTGCGTGGATTGAAATACGAGTGATAGGCTTGTTTTTACCTTGACGGCTTTGTCGCACCCCACATGGGTGCGTGGATTGAAATTTCGCTGCCTTGCTGTTGGTCATTGTTGGTTTGGTCGCACCCCACATGGGTGCGTGGATTGAAATACCAGCATGACTATCTCCATTCCTAGCCATTTCGTCGCACCCCACATGGGTGCGTGGATTGAAATGT
The DNA here is from genome assembly GCF_049893385.1 of Streptococcus sp. VTCC 12905. Classification (NCBI taxonomy): domain Bacteria; kingdom Bacillati; phylum Bacillota; class Bacilli; order Lactobacillales; family Streptococcaceae; genus Streptococcus; species Streptococcus sp. VTCC 12905. The sequence continues at coordinate 136,594 of NZ_JBMVJC010000002.1, forward strand.
ATTGGGTCCTCGTTTGGCTCAGAGTGTCCTCAGTCGCACCCCACATGGGTGCGTGGATTGAAATATCCAAAGCGTAATCATGTTTGTCTGGGTCTGTTGTCGCACCCCACATGGGTGCGTGGATTGAAATAAGATTGTGGATGCTCCACAGTATTTCTGGAAAAGTCGCACCCCACATGGGTGCGTGGATTGAAATTAAATCTGCAAATCCGAAATCTCGAACGTCAATGTCGCACCCCACATGGGTGCGTGGATTGAAATGGTCCACCAGGCAACCAATGTACCCCAGATAGACAGTCGCACCCCACATGGGTGCGTGGATTGAAATAAAGTTAAAGAAACCTTTTATCGCATTGATAGCGTGTCGCACCCCACATGGGTGCGTGGATTGAAATTTCCCGGACACGCCGCCAAGTCTAAACGATGTCTCGTCGCACCCCACATGGGTGCGTGGATTGAAATTCTTATCTCTATTCTCTATCTCTGGCGTACATTTGGTCGCACCCCACATGGGTGCGTGGATTGAAATATTGACACTGTCTGAACAAGCATCAGCAATTGTAAGTCGCACCCCACATGGGTGCGTGGATTGAAATAGCTTGCTTTTGCTTTTCTGCATCTAGTCTAGCTTGTCGCACCCCACATGGGTGCGTGGATTGAAATTTATCTTGATACTAATAGAAATAATTCACGTCTAGTCGCACCCCACATGGGTGCGTGGATTGAAATCCTACCCTTGTAGCAAATCACATAGTCTAAGCCAGTCGCACCCCACATGGGTGCGTGGATTGAAATACCAAGAAGAGCATGATACCAAAAGAGTTGAAAGGTCGCACCCCACATGGGTGCGTGGATTGAAATTATTCGTGACAGTGTAAACGGTGGTCAACACATGTCGCACCCCACATGGGTGCGTGGATTGAAATTTGAAACAGCAAAATATCCAACTAAACCATTTGGTCGCACCCCACATGGGTGCGTGGATTGAAATTTGCGTGACCTTTTTTAAAAGATTTTGTTCAACCGTCGCACCCCACATGGGTGCGTGGATTGAAATTTTGTCATGCCAGCCATTCTTGATAGATAGCTCGTCGCACCCCACATGGGTGCGTGGATTGAAATTATAAGTCACAGCTAACCTCAGTTGGTGATTTGAGTCGCACCCCACATGGGTGCGTGGATTATAAAGTGATAATCTAATAATCGTTTCCTCAATAAAATCTTTTGTCAGAGACCTCAGAGAAAAATATATGATTCTTCTATTATTTTCGGTAATATTTTCTAATTTTTCTTCCCCTTTTTTTTAAATTTTCTTATAATAACTTCCCCACTTCATGCTATAATAGTTATATGAGTTTTTAAAAGGAGCATGAAATGTCAAACTTAAAAGAGCAGGTTGGTATTAAGGCGGCGGAATTTGTAAAGGATGGTATGGTTGTTGGTCTAGGGACTGGGTCTACAGCCTACTATTTTGTTAAAGAAATTGGCCGTCGGGTTGCGGAGGAGGGGTTACAAATTATTGGTGTAACGACCTCGAATGCTACGGCAGAGCATGCTGCGTCCCTTGGGATTCCACTAAAAAATATTGATGAAGTTGAGTACGTAGACTTAACGGTAGATGGGGCTGATGAAGTAGATGGAGCCTTTAATGGAATCAAAGGTGGCGGTGCAGCCTTATTAATGGAGAAAATTGTTGCGGTCAATAGTAAAGATTGCATCTGGATTGTTGATGAATCCAAAGTAGTTGAAACGCTAGGAGCATTTAAATTGCCAGTAGAAGTGGTTCAATACGGTTCTGAAAATCTATTTCGCTTGTTCGAATCAAAAGGATATCGCCCAAGTTTCCGAATGAGTGATGGTGAAAAACTTGTGACGGATATGAAAAATTATATTATTGACCTCGATTTACATCGGATTGAAGATTCAGTTGCATTGGCGGAAGAATTGGATCGGACAGTGGGAGTTGTTGAACATGGTCTCTTTATTGGTTTGATTTCCAAGGTAATCGTTGGTACGCCTGACGGTCCTCAAATAGTTGAAAAATAAGTAAAGTGAAAACGCTTCTCAATTACTAACAATGAGAGGCGTTTTTATGGTATAATGAAAACACGAACGTTTGAAGTTAATGAGAATTCATTTCCAATTTTATAGTTGTCTTTGCTATCCATTGCTTTCAAACCCTATGAATGAGTATAGATTTTCTAGAATGGGATCTATGCTCTAGGTGTTTGGGGATGATCCGAGCTCGAAGAAGGTAGCAGATAATGCATTTATTAAAAGATGAAATTCCAGATATTTTACTGGTATTATGGTTGGAAATTAATTTTCTGTAACTCATGATTCAAAAAAGGAGACAATTATGCCTAAATTTAAACGTGTTCACTTGGTTGTCATGGATTCTGTCGGAATCGGCGCAGCACCAGACTCAGATAAATTTTTCAATGCAGGTGTAGCAGATACAGAGTCTGATACACTCGGTCACATTTCTGAAAAAGCTGGGCTTGATGTGCCAAACATGGCAAAAATTGGTCTTGGCAATATTCCTCGTGATACACCGCTTGCGACAGTTCCTGCTGAAAGCCATCCAACTGGTTATGTAACCAAATTGGAAGAGGTTTCGCTTGGGAAAGACACCATGACAGGACACTGGGAAATTATGGGTCTCAATATTACTGAGCCATTTGATACATTCTGGGATGGTTTCCCTGAAGAGATTTTGACAAAAATCGAAGAATTCTCAGGTCGTAAAATCATTCGCGAAGCAAACAAGCCGTATTCAGGTACAGCTGTTATTGATGACTTTGGACCTCGCCAAATGGAAACAGGGGAGTTAATCGTCTATACCTCCGCAGATCCTGTGCTTCAGATTGCAGCCCATGAAGACATTATTCCACTTGATGAGTTGTATCGTATCTGTGAATATGCTCGCTCGATTACCCTTGAACGCCCTGCTCTTCTAGGTCGTATAATCGCACGTCCATATGTTGGTGAACCAGGGAATTTCTCACGGACTGCAAACCGTCATGACTATGCGGTGTCACCGTTTGAAGCAACAGTCCTCAACAAACTGGCAGATGCGGGTGTACCAACTTACTCAGTTGGTAAAATCAGTGATATTTTCAATGGTTCAGGTATTACAAATGATATGGGTCACACCAAGTCCAACAAGCACGGTGTCGATGTGTTGATTGATACTCTGAAGTTATCAGACTTCGAGGAAGGTTTCTCCTTCACAAACTTAGTTGACTTTGATGCTGTCTATGGTCACCGTCGCAATATAGAAGGTTACCGCGACTGCTTGCAAGAGTTTGATGCACGTATTCCAGAGATTATTGACAATATGCGTGAAGATGACCTGCTCTTGATTACTGCAGACCACGGCAATGATCCATCTTATGTTGGGACAGACCATACACGTGAATATGTGCCTCTCTTGGCATACAGCAAGGCTTTCAAAGGAAATGGTGTCTTGCCAGTCGGTCACTTTGCGGATATTTCAGCCACTGTTGCTGAAAACTTTGGTGTGGAGACAGCCATGATAGGTGAAAGTTTCTTAGGAGCTTTAGTTTAATGGAAAAAGTTGTGATTTATCATAATCCTGCATGTGGAACATCGCGCAACGTCCTTGCTATTATCCGACATGTTGGAATTGAACCTGAAATTGTTCATTATTTGGATACCCCACCGAGTGAGGAAGAATTGCATGATTTATTGTCCAAAATGGGAATAACAGCTAGAGATTTGTTACGAACCAATGTACCACCATATCATGAAATGGGGATTGATTGGGAGAGTGCATCTGAGGATACTATCATTTCGGCAATGGTTGTTGAACCAATTCTTATCAATCGACCAATTGTTGTAAGCTCAAAGGGTGTTAAATTATGTCGTCCTTCAGAGACAGTTTTGGAATTATTGCCACCAATGAAAACACCCTATGTTAAAGAAGATGGTGAAGTAGTTTTGCCTCTATAAAAGTTTATATTCTATGGGTTTTTTAAAGATTATAGAAAGGAAGTTTAATTAGCTAGGCTAATTGAATTTGGACGACAGTCCAGTATCATTGAACTTATGACATTAGTAGAAAAAATTTATGAAACAAAAGCGTTTTTGGAAGAAAAAGGTCTAGTGAAACCTGAATTCGGTTTGATCTTGGGATCTGGCTTGGGTGAATTAGCTCAAGAAGTTGAAAACGCCATTGTCATCGACTATGCAGATATTCCGAACTGGGGCAAATCAACGGTTGTTGGTCATGCTGGTAAGTTGGTTTACGGTGATTTGGCAGGACGTAAGGTCTTAGCTCTTCAAGGTCGTTTCCACTTTTATGAAGGAAATCCTATGGAGGTCGTGACCTTCCCTGTCCGTGTCATGAAAGCTCTCGGTTGCGAAGGAGTGATTGTGACAAATGCCGCAGGCGGTATCGGCTATGGTCCAGGTACCTTGATGGCAATTACTGACCACATCAACATGACAGGTCAAAACCCATTGATTGGTGCAAACTTGGAAGAATTTGGTCCACGTTTCCCAGATATGTCCAATGCCTACACTAAAGAATACCGTGAAAAAGCGCATGCCATTGCGGAAAAATTGGGCATCAAGTTGGACGATGGTGTCTATCTAGGTGTGACAGGTCCTACCTATGAAACACCTGCTGAAATCTTGGCCTTCAAGACTATGGGTGCACATGCAGTCGGTATGTCGACAGTACCAGAAGTTATCGTGGCTGCTCACTCAGGTATGAAAGTCTTGGGAATTTCTGCTATTACAAACTTTGCGGCTGGTTTCCAATCTGAACTCAATCACGAAGAAGTTGTAGAAGTAACCGAGCAAATCAAGGACAACTTCAAGGGCTTGGTGAAAGCTATCTTGGCTGAGTTGTAAATTGGTGTAAGTGAGAGTACAATGATCACATTTCACACTCTTACTTCAGTACTTTTATCGTTTTCCAATCTAATAAGAAGAATAATTATCAAGAAAGGTAAGGCTCTACATGTCTATCCATATCTCCGCAAAACCAGATGAAATCGCTGATAAGATTTTACTGCCTGGTGATCCACTTCGTGCTAAATTTATCGCTGAAAACTTCCTTGAAGATGCTGTTTGTTTCAATGAAGTCCGCAATATGTTTGGCTATACAGGTACGTACAAAGGTCATCGTGTTTCTGTGATGGGAACAGGAATGGGTATGCCATCTATTTCTATTTATGCACATGAACTGATTACCGAATATGGCGTAAAAAAATTGATACGTGTGGGAACAGCCGGTTCTTTAAATAAGGATGTTCATGTCCGTGAATTGGTACTTGCTCAAGGGGCAGCTACTAATTCAAAAATGATTAATATTGACTGGCCAGAATATGATTTGCCCCAAATTGCCGATTTTGAATTGTTGGATAAGGCTTATCATATTGCTAAGGAACTTAACTTGACAATCCATGTCGGCAATGTCTTGTCATCAGATAGTTTCTATTCTCCAAAGCTATTCAGTCGGAACTTAGAATTAGGGAAATTGGGTGTGAAAGCTGTAGAAATGGAAGCAGCCGCACTTTACTATTTGGGTGCTAAGTTTGGTGTTCAAACCCTTGCCATTATGACAATTTCTGATAGTTTGGTGAATCCAGAAGAAGACACTACAGCTGAAGAGCGTCAAAACACATTCACTGATATGATGAAGGTTGGTTTGGAAACTCTGATTGCTGATGAATGATAAAAAATCTAGATTGCTATAAAACGCAATCGTTTGAAAGGCGAACCAATTTCTATTTGTACGGAACTTGGCTTGTCTTTTTTTTGTTGAATAAGGTATAATACAGAAAGCGGTTACGTTTTTTAACAGAAACATTCGTGGATACTTACAAAAATAAGTTTCCAAAAGGAGGATAAGAATGATCAACTTACAAAACTTTGTCCAGTCTATGTATGCCAAACGTATCGAAGATTGCACAGACCAAGAACTCTATTATGCTTTATTAGCCTTTACTAAACAACAAAGTGAAGCCAAGTATACCAACGATCAGAAGAAAAAAGTTTACTACATTTCAGCTGAATTCTTGATTGGTAAATTATTATCTAATAACCTAATCAATCTTGGACTTTATGATGAAGTGAAAAGTCAGTTGATTGCAGCTGGCAAAGATTTGATTACCATTGAAGATATGGAACTAGAACCGTCACTTGGCAATGGTGGTTTAGGTCGTTTAGCTGCCTGTTTCTTAGACTCGATTGCAAGTCTTGGTTTAAATGGTGATGGTGTTGGCCTCAACTATCATTTTGGTCTCTTTCGTCAATTATTTGTCTACCATCAACAGACTGCCGTTCCAAATGAGTGGATTACTCCACATTCATGGTTAAAGGAATCACCGATTTCTTATCAGGTGCCATTTGCTCACTTCACACTGACTTCAAAGCTCTATGATATTGATGTACCAGGTTATAAAATGGAACGGAAAAACCGTTTGCGCTTGTTTGACCTAGGCTCAGTAGATGATAATATCATTTATGATGGTATAGAATTTGATAAAGAAGACATTTTCCGCAATTTGACTCTCTTCCTTTACCCAGATGATTCGACGGATGAAGGAAAAGTCCTTCGGATTTTTCAACAATATTTCATGGTGTCCAATGCTGCGCAACTCTTGATTGATGAGGCGATTGCCAAAGGTTCAAATCTGCATGATTTGCCTGATTACGCTGTCGTTCAAATCAATGATACCCATCCTTCATTGGTCATTCCTGAATTGATTCGTTTGTTAGAACTTCGTGGCATTTCATTTGATGAAGCGGTTGAGATCGTGAAAAAGATGACAGCCTATACCAACCACACCATTTTGTCAGAGGCTTTGGAAAAATGGCCACTTGATTTCTTAAACCGTGTTGTGCCACATCTGGTACCATTTATCGAAGAATTGGACCGTCGTGCGAAAGCTGTCAAGAACGATCCAACGGTGAACATTATTGATGAACAAGGCCGTGTTCATATGGCTCACATGGATATTCATTATGGCTATTCCATCAATGGAGTGGCGGCCCTTCACACAGAAATCCTGAAGACTTCAGAATTGAAGGCTTTTTACGAGCTTTATCCTGAGAAATTCAACAACAAAACAAACGGGATTACCTTCCGACGTTGGCTGATGCATGCGAATCCAAGTCTGGCAAGCTACTTTGATGGCTTAATCGGACATGGCTATCACCATGATGCGAGTGAATTGGAAAAACTTTTGGATTTCAAGGGAAACAAGGAACTTAAAGACTGGTTAGAAGAAACCAAACAACATAATAAACGTAAATTGCAACGTCATATTGCGAAAACTCAAGGTGTAGAGGTTAACCCTGAATCCATTTTTGATGTGCAAATCAAGCGCATGCATGAGTACAAGCGACAACAAATGAACGTATTATATGTCATTTACAAATATCTGGATATCAAAGCTGGAAATATTCCAACCCGACCATTAACCGTATTCTTCGGAGGAAAAGCGGCACCAGCCTATACAACTGCCCAAGATATTATTCACTTAATATTAGTATTGTCACAAGTTATTCAAAATGACCTAGATGTTGCCCCGCATTTGCAAGTGGTGATGATTGAAAACTACAATGTAACCGAGGCGAGTTATATTATCCCAGCAGCAGATATTTCCGAACAGATTTCTCTTGCATCTAAGGAAGCATCTGGTACTGGCAATATGAAATTCATGTTGAATGGTGCGTTGACAATTGGTACGGATGATGGTGCCAATGTAGAAATCCATGAATTGGTTGGTGATGAAAACATCTACATTTTTGGTCAAGATAGTCAAACTGTTATTAATCATTATGCAAATGGAACCTACCACCCATCCGCTTACTACGAACGCGATACAATCCGTCCATTGATTGATTTCATTACTAGTGATGTCGTTCGTCATGCGGGTGGTATCGATGAACGTCTATGGCGCTTACAAGATAATTTGAAACACAATGACCACTTTATGACCCTCTTAGACTTGGAAGATTACATTTTAACCAAGGAACGCATGTTGACAGATTATGAAGACCGTAATAGCTGGCTTGAAAAAGTGATTGTCAACATTGCCAAATCTGGATTCTTCTCATCAGACCGTACGATTCAACAGTACAATGAAGATATCTGGCATTTGGAAGCTAAATAGCATAAATGTGGACAGATAATCTAAAAAAATCTCACTCTGAACAACATTAGAAAAAAATAGCTTAGAATCAACGTTGCTGATGACGTCCTTCTAAGCTATTTTTTATGTTAAAGACTAGTTATCCAGATTTATTTTTTTGAATTTTATAGTCGAATGAATTAACTTTCAGACAAGGAGCTGAGACGCAGGCTGTACTCGAGTACGGCAAGGCGAAAGCGACGATGTATCAAAGCTAATTCAAATGACTATATTTTTGAAGAATCGACCAATTACTGATCGTCCAAGGAAATTTCCAAGGACAAAACCGATTGTATTGAGCAGGATATCACCAAGATCAAAGAAACCTAATGAGAAAGTGTACTGGCAGACTTCAATTATCAGAATTGCACCAATAAAAAGAGTTAATTTTTTCCAAGAAAAAGGAACGAGCAATCCTAGGGGTAAAAATAATAAGAGGTTAAAGACTAAGACAGCTGGGTTGAGAAAAAGGTCTTGTGTGACGGTGGAAAAGAGATTCCAGTTGAAACCTTTGACGCCAATACTTTTGAAAAATAGGAGATAAATGAGGATAAGAAAATAGCTACAATAGAAAAAGTAGAGAATTGGTCTAGAAATTTTTGGTCGATAAATTAATCGAAATATGTTAAAGCAAAACGCAGTCATTAACAGGATTGCCGCAAGTGTAGGAATGACATCATAGGTCATAAATATAGTCGAAAACTGGAAAAAAAGAAAAGTCATAAAAATCCAGCGGCAGACTAAAAATGACAGGATGAGATTGATGCTATCGTATATTCTGTCTTTGTTCATTAAAAGTCTCCTTTCATCTTTATTATACGAATATTTTAGAGTGAAGTAAAGTGTGGCTCCAAAAAAAGTTTTCATTGACAATGTGCTATAATAGATTTTATGAATAAACGACCGACATCAGCCTACATTCACATTCCATTTTGCACTCAAATTTGTTACTATTGTGACTTTTCCAAGGTATTTATCAAAAACCAACCTGTCGATGAGTATTTGTCCAGCCTCATGGAAGAGGTCAAGTTTTACGACCTCCCAGCCCTTCGGACCCTATATATTGGTGGCGGAACACCTTCGGCTCTATCAGCAGATCAATTAGACTATCTCTTGACCAATCTTGAGAATTTGTTGGATTTATCTCAACTGGAGGAATTTACTATTGAGGCTAACCCTGGTGACCTGACAGCAGACAAAATTGAAGTTCTAAAAAAATCTAAGTGTAACCGTGTATCACTGGGGGTTCAAACCTTTGATGACCGTATGTTAAAAAAAATTGGTCGTAGTCATAATCAAGCCCAAATTTATGAAACTATTGCTTCACTAAAAGCAGCTGGTTTTCATAATATTTCCATAGATCTTATCTATGCGTTACCTGGTCAGACCATGGAGCAAGTCAAAGACAATGTTGCAAAGGCCTTAGAGTTGGATATACCCCATATGAGTCTCTATAGCTTGATTTTGGAAAATCATACGGTCTTTATGAATCGCCAACGCCGTGGAAATCTTCATCTGCCCAATGAGGACGTAGAATCTGATATGTTTGATTACATCCTTCGGGAGTTAGAAAAAAATGGTTTTGAGCACTATGAGATTTCTAATTTTACCAAACCAGGATTTGAAAGTCGTCATAATCTCATGTACTGGGATAATGCGGAGTATTATGGATTAGGGGCAGGGGCTTCAGGCTATTTGGATGGCATGCGTTATCGTAACCGAGGCCCGATTCAGCACTATCTCAAATCAATTCGTGAGAAAGGTCATTCACGTTTACATGAGGAATTTCTCAGTAAAACGGAGCAGATGGAAGAAGAGATGTTTTTAGGCCTGAGAAAGAAAACGGGTGTCTCGATTGAACGATTTGAAGAAAAATTTGGCATCTCATTTGAAGAACAATATGGTCAGGTTGTTAGAGACTTAATAAATGAAGGTCTCTTACAGGAGGAGAACCATTGGCTTAGAATGACGAAAAAAGGATTATTTCTTGGCGATACAGTAGCTGAACGGTTTATTATTGAAGAGTTGTAGTGGGGTGAACTAAATGGGATTAAAATACCAAGAAAATGTAACTATTCCATTTGATATGTGTGATGTGCAACATGAAATTAAATTACCAGCTTTTATCTCATATTGTCTGGGAGTGTCAGGACGTCAATCAGAGTCAGTTGGAAGAAGTGATGTATTTATTTTTGAAGAATTTGGATTAATCTGGGTAGTGACTGATTATGAGCTGAACATTCATCGCTTACCAACTTATAATGAGACCATCACCATTGTGACAGAAGCGATTGCTTATAATAAATTTTTCTGCCATCGGATGTTCTATATTTATGATGAAAATGGCAATCTTTTACTCGATATTCTCTGCTATTTTGTGTTGATTGATTTTGAAACTCGAAAGGTAGCTCCAGTTCCAGAAGTATTGATTGAGCCATTTCAATCTGAACAGGTCAAAAAATTACCACGGGCACCCAAATACCATGAGCTGGATGCACCATTTGTTCAGGAGTTTTCGGTTCGTTATTTTGATTTGGATATGAATGGTCATGTCAACAATAGTAAGTACTTAGAATGGATGTATGAATCGCTAGGATACGATTTTCTGCTCTGCCATGTTCCTAAAAAAATTCAATTAAAATACATCAAGGAAGTAGCTCCTACAAGTCAAGTGAGTTCTCGATTGGTTACAACAGCATTACATAGCCAACATGAAATCGTTGTAGAGGGGCATATTCATGCACAAGCTACAATTGAATGGAGGAAAAGAGATGACGCAAGATAAGTGGTTGGACTGGGCTGTGCGTCTACAAGCCATCGCTCAAACAGGTTTAGCCTATGGGAAAGATGTTTATGATATTGAACGTTTTGAAGAAGTGCGGCAAATTGCGGCAGAAATGTTAGTGGAGCCTTCGGGGCAACCTTTGGAAGTAGTGAAAGAGCTATTTTGTAATGAATCTGGCTATCAGACCCCGAAACTTGATACTCGCGCAGCCATTTTTCAGGATAACAAAATCTTGTTGGTTCAGGAAAATGATGGACTTTGGTCTTTGCCTGGCGGGGATTGTGTCATAATAATGACAGGTGCTTAAAACGCTGTTAAATCAAGGATTTGAGCGTTCTACAATCTGTCATTAAGGAGGAATTTTTTAGATTTT